>PKTQ01000057.1 GCA_002869085.1 Hyphomicrobiales bacterium
GAAGGACTGGAACGACATTTTCAGCATCGGTCTCAACCATGCGGTGACCCTGATCGCCGACAAGGCCAAGGCGCGCGGCGCGTCCAAGCCGCTGCGCGAACTGGGACCGCACCCTGAGGACGGGGAGCCGGTGAATATTCTTGACGGGCGTTACGGCCCCTATGTGAAACATAAGCGGGTCAATGCCAGTCTGCCCAAGGGCACTGAGCCGGAGCAGCTCGACATGGCCACGGCGCTGGAACTGCTGGCGGCGCGGGCGGCCAAGACGAAAACCCCGGCCCGGAAAACGGCAGCGAAGAAAACCACCGCCAAAAAACCCGCAGCCAAGAAATCCACAGCTAAGAAGCCAGCGGCCAAGAAACCAGCGGCCAAGAAATCTGCGGCAAAAACCCCCGCCAAAAGCTGACGGGCCCTTGCCGGCAAGGACAGGATGAAACATCCCTGATGATGATCAATTGAGCCGGAAACGCAGCCAGCCCTTCGTCCAGCAGATGCCGGACCGGGAAGCGATACTGAATTTCATCAAAGAGAGCTCCGGACGGGTCGGCAAGCGCGAGATCGCCCGCGCATTCAATATCCGCGGCGCCGACCGCATCGCCCTGAAACGCATTCTGCGCGCCATGGCCGAGGACGGGCTGATCCCGCGCGGCCGCAAGGGCGCGCGCCCCGCCGGGGGCGTTCCCAAGGTCGGGGTGGCGGTCGTCACCGGCCGGGACCTCGATGGGGAACTGATGGCGAGCCTGGAAAAATGGGATGAGGAAGCCCAGGGACCGGCGCCGCGCATTGTGGTTGCGCCGCCGTCGACCCGCGAGACGCCGGGCCAGGCGGCCGGTCCGGGCGACCGGATTCTGGCGCGTTTCATCAAGCTCGAGGCCGACGGGCCGGACTCTTACCAATTTGAGGCGCGGATCATCCGCAAGATCGGCCGGGCGCAGGAACGGGCGATTGGTATTGTGCGCCGCCAGGGCGGCGATCTGGTGGTGGAGCCGGCCGACAAGAAGCGGCGCTATCTGTGGCCGCTCGATGCCGGCGGCGAGGCGGCGAAACCGGGCGATCTGGTGAGCGTTGAGCTCAGCCGCCGCTCGGTTTACGGCGAGCCGCATGCCAAGGTGGTTGAGCGCCATGGGGCGATCGATACCCCGCGCAGCTTCTCGATGATCGCGGTGGAAGAGCACGGGATCCCGTTCGTGTTTCCGCCTTCCGTGCTGGACGAGGCCGAGGCGGCGAAGCCCGCCCGCATGGCGGGGCGAACGGATATGCGCCACATTCCGCTGATCACCATCGACCCGGCCGATGCGCGCGATCATGATGATGCGGTGTGGGCCGGTCCCGATGACGACCCCAAAAACCCGGACGGCTTTGTGGTGCTGGTGGCGATCGCCGATGTGGCTTCTTATGTGACCCCGGACTCGCATATGGACCGGGAAGCGCTGAAACGCGGCAATTCGGTCTATTTTCCCGATCGGGTGGTGCCGATGCTGCCTGAACGGATTTCCAATGATCTGTGCTCGCTGCGCCCGGACGAGGACCGCCCTGCCCTGACCGTACGCATGGTGTTCGACCGCGATGGCAAAAAACGCGGGCATCAGTTTACGCGGGCGATGATACGCTCGGCGGCCAAATTATCCTATCAGCAGGCGCAGAACGCCTTTGACGGTGTGCCGGACGACGCGGCGGCGCCATTGCAGGATGAGGTGCTGCTGCCTTTATGGGCGGCTTATCTGAAGCTGGCGGCGCGGCGCGATGCGCGCGAGCCGCTCGATCTCGACCTGCCGGAGCGCAAGATCCGCATGAGCCAGAGCGGCGATGTGCTGGACGTGATCGCGGTGGAGCGGCTGGAGGCGCACCGGCTGATCGAGGAGATGATGATCCAGGCCAATGTCTCAGCCGCCGAGACCCTGGAGCAGCGCCTGCCGGCGCTCTACCGCATTCATGATGCGCCGGGCGAGGAGAAATTGCGGGCGCTGGCGGAGTTTTTGCAGACCCTCGATATCAGATTCACCGCCAGCGGCAATATGACCCCGGCCCATTTCAACCGCATTCTGGCCCGGGTGCGGGATAGCGAAAACGCCGAACTGGTGAGCCAGGTGGTGCTGCGCTCCCAGAGCCAGGCGGTCTATAGCGAGGAAAATCATGGCCATTTCGGGCTTAATCTGAAGCGCTATACCCATTTCACCTCGCCGATCCGCCGCTATGCGGACCTCATCGTGCACCGGGCGCTGATTTCGGCCCTGGGCATGGGCGATGACGGCATCACCAAATCCGAGCTTGACCGGATTGCCGAGATTGCCGAGGAGATTTCCAATCATGAACGGCGCGCCATGGCCGCCGAGCGCGACACCAGTGACCGGCTGATCGCCTCGTTCCTGCAAGAGCGGGTCGGGGCCGATTTCACCGCCCGCATCAGCGGAGTGACCCGCGCCGGGCTGTTTGTCGGCCTGAATGAGACCGGCGCCGACGGGCTGATCCCGATTTCCGGGCTGGGGGACGATTATTATATCCATGACGAGCACGCCCATGCGCTGGTTGGCGAGCGCTCGGGCAAGGGCTACCGGCTCGGCGATGTGGTGCAGGTGCGGCTGAAGGAAGCCGCCCCGGTGAAAGGGGCGCTGCGGTTTGAAATGCTGGATCCGCCCGGCCATGAGATGGGCAAACCGCGCGCCAAAAGGGGCCGGCCCGGCGCGTCGCGGCGCGGCCATCGCCCCTCAAAGGGCAAGAGGCGGGTTTCGCGCCGCAAATAGCAGGAGGCAGGATGATGCGCCAGGAAGTCGACAAGCTGAACCGGATCATCAAGAAGCAGTCCGGACAATATATCCGCCCCCGGGATGCGGCAACGCTGATCCTGCTCGACCGGCAGGGCAGCGAGCCGCGCATTCTGATGGGCTGCCGCCATCACGGCTCGGCGTTCATGCCCAATAAATATGTGTTTCCCGGCGGTCGGATCAGCCCCTCGGATTCGCGGGTGCGCGCCGCCAGTCCGATGGACCCGGTGACCCTGACCAAATTGCTGCATGAGATGAAGGGCAAACCCAGCGAGGCGCGGGCGCGCGGGCTGATGATGGGGGCGATCCGTGAAACCTTCGAGGAGACCGGCATTGCGCTTGGCTGCGCCAATACAGGCGGGCTTGGCTCGCGGGCGCCTGAATGGCGCGATTATTACGCCTCCGGATTGGCGCCGGCGCTCGACAAATTGCGCTATTTTGCCCGCGCCATCACCCCGCCGGGGCGCACAAGGCGCTTCGATGCGCGCTTTTTCATTGCCGATGCGGCGGATCTGGGCTGCGACAGTTCAAGCTGCATTAGCGGCGACGGCGAGTTGAAGGATCTGAGCTGGCTGACCATCGGCGAGGCGATCGACTCGGATATTCCGGCCATCACCGAAACCATCTTGCGCGAGCTGGAAGCCCGCATGCAGGCGGCGGATTGGTGGTCGCCCGCCTTCCCGGTGCCGTTCTACCAGTTCCGCCATAACCGATTTGTGCGCGAAGTGATCTGAGCCCTCATAGCGGGACTTGACTTTAGCTCGGCGATATGGTCATTGCGCCCGAATAGAGATTTTGCCGGAGAAGACTCAAAATGGCCAAACCCACCACAGTGAAGATCAGGCTCGTGAGCACGGCGGACACGGGATTTTTTTACGTCACCAAGAAGAACAGCCGCAATATGACCGGCAAGATGGTGCAGCGCAAATATGATCCGGTTGCCCGCAAGCATGTCGAGTTCAAGGAAGCGAAAATCAAGTAATTTCCGCCTTCCTTGCAGAAATTGAAATGACGCCGCTTTTTAAGCGGCGTTTTTTTATGGGCCGGCCCCAAACGCAAAAAAGGCCCGGACCTTGCGGTCCGGGCCAGTCAATCTGGTGCTTCAATATGGTCTAGAACGGCCAGGGGGCTGACGGGTCCCAGATCGGAATGCCGTTAAAGGCATACCAGGGCACCATGACGACGATGGTGTAGATAATGGCGATAATCACCGCGAACCAGCCCAGCTTGAGATAGTCGATGAAGGAGAAGGTGCCGGTGCCATAGGCAATGACGGCGGCGGTCAGCTGGGTCGGCATCAGATAGGCATAGGTGTCGGCATTGGCCACCAGCATGGTGAAGGCACCCGGATGCAGGCCAAGCTTGGGCGCGAGCGCCATCAGGATTGGCGCCAGAACGGTGATGGCGGCGATGTTGGACAGCATGCCGATGCGGATGAAATGGGTACCGGCCAGCACCAGGAACAGAACGCCCCACCATTCATGACCGCCGACCAGCGGATGGATATAGGCGGCGAGCCAGCCAGCCAGGCCGGATTTGCCCATCACTGTGGACATGGACAAGGCCCCGACCAGCATGACCCAGGTGCCCCAGATGGTGTTGTTCTGAATGGTTTTCCATTTCAGCTTCAACACGCCCGGTGCGAACATCACCATGATGCCGATCAGGATCGCCATGGCGGTGTGCAAATTGTGCAGATGCCGCTGGGTGACCCAAAGCAGGGCAACGAAGGCGTAGATGCCCAGAATGACATATTCCTGCGGCGCCATTTTCGGCAGGTCATTGTGCATGGAGGCGATCTTGTCGGGGCCGCCCGGAATTTTGATGCTGCCGGTGCGCAGGGAAAACCGAACCCAGAAATAGGTCAGCACAAACATGCCCAGATAGGGAAATTGCAGCAGGGCCCAGTCGAAATACGACACTGTCATGTTCTGCTGGGCGAGCAGGCCGACCACGATCAGATTGGGGACATGGGCGGTCATGATGAATATGCCGCTAATCATGGCGCCGTAGACAATTGCCTGGATCACGATGGCTTTCTTGGCCCGGCGGTCCTCTTCGGTTTCGCCGAACAGCTTGATGATGCCGGTCACCACCGGCAGCATGACGGCGGCGCGGGCATTAGCCGCCGGCAGAATCAGGGACAGCAACAGGTTGAACCCGAACAGGGTCCA
>PKTQ01000279.1 GCA_002869085.1 Hyphomicrobiales bacterium
GCTCACCACCCTCATTCGCGACGAGGCCGATCGCATCGTGCGGCTGATCGACCGCATGGATACCGCCGGCGATGCGCTGCAGATGGACAAGACGCCGGTCAATGTGCACCAGGTTCTGCATCATGTGCGCCAGCTCGCCATTAATGGCGAGGCCAGGGACATACGCATCACCGAGGAATACGACCCCTCCCTGCCGCCGGTGTCCGGCAATCGCGACCAGCTCATCCAGATTTTCCTCAACCTGGTCAAGAACGCCGCCGAGGCGATTAAATCGAGCGGGGAGGGGGACACCATCTCGCTCAGCTCCTCCTTCCGCCCCGGCATGCGCCTGTCGGTGCCCGGCGCCCGCCAGCAGATCAACCTGCCGCTCGAATTCAGCGTCCGCGACAATGGCCCCGGCGTGCCGCAGGATCTGCTTTCGACCATTTTCGACCCCTTCGTGACCACCAAATCCTCCGGCACCGGTCTTGGTCTGGCGCTGGTGGCGCGGCTGGTGGACATGCATGGCGGCATCATCGAATGCCAGTCCTATCCGGGCGATACCCTGTTTCGTATCCTGCTGCCGGTTTTTGAAGAGGATTGATCATGTCTATCGTGGAAAAACCGGCCGAACCGAGAATTCTCATCGCTGATGACGACACCTCGATCCGCACCGTGCTCAACCAGGCCTTCAACCGGGCCGGCTATGACGTGCGCGCCACCGGCAATGCCGCCACATTGTGGCGCTGGGTGCAGGAGGGCGACGGCGATGTGGTGGTCACCGATGTGGTGATGCCGGACGAGAATATTTTCAACATCCTGCCCAAAATCCGCAAATTGCGCCCGGAACTGCCGGTGATCGTGATGAGCGCCAAGAACACCTTCATGACCGCGGTCACCGCCACCGAGCAGGGGGCCTATGAATATCTGCCCAAGCCCTTCGATCTCAATGAGCTGACCTCGCTGGTCTCACGCGCTCTGGCCAGCCGCAATATGCGCAAGAGCCCCGAGCCGGAACAGGCCGAGGGCGAGAGCCTGCCGCTGATCGGCCGCTCCGCCGCCATGCAGGAGGTCTACCGGGCCATGGCCCGCATGATGCAGACCGACCTGACCGTGATGATCCTTGGCGAATCCGGCACCGGCAAGGAACTGGTGGCGCGGGCCCTGCATGATTTCGGCAAGCGCAAGAACGGGCCTTTCGTGGCGGTCAATATGGCGGCCATTCCGCGCGAGCTGATCGAGGCGGAACTGTTCGGCCATGAAAAAGGCGCCTTCACCGGCGCCGCCAGCCGCAATTCCGGCCGCTTCGAGCAGGCCCAGGGCGGCACTTTGTTCCTCGATGAAATCGGCGACATGCCGATGGATGCCCAGACCCGGCTGCTGCGGGTGCTGCAGGAGGGCGAATACACCACCGTCGGCGGCTCCACCACCATCCGCACCAATGTGCGCATCATCGCCGCCACCAACCAGAACCTGCAAAGCCAGATCCGCCAGGGCCGGTTTCGCGAGGATCTGTTCTACCGGCTCAATGTGGTGCCGATCCGCATTCCCCCGCTCAGGGAGCGCATTGAGGACATCCCCGATCTGGTAACCTGCTTCCTGCGCCAGGCCGAGACCGAGGGCCTGCCGGCCAAGCAGTTCAACCAGGACGCCATCGATCGCATGCGCCGGCACCGCTGGCCCGGCAATGTGCGCGAGCTGGAAAATATGGTGCGGCGTCTCACCGCCCTTTATGCCGAGGAGACCATCACCCCGGACATCGTCAATGCCGAATTGTCCGGTCAGGAGCACGAGGATGCCCCGGCCGGCGCCGCCATGCTGCAATCACAATCCCTGAGCGAACTGGTGGAACAATATCTGTCCCGGGATTTCGGCCGCCTGCAGGGTCAGATGCCGCCGCCCGGCCTGCATGGCCGCATTCTCAGCCAGGTCGAGCGCCCGCTGATCGAAGCGGTGCTGGCAATGACCGGCGGCAATCAGATCAAGGCCTCCGAGATATTGGGGCTTAACCGCAACACTCTGCGCAAGAAAATCCGCGAACTCGATATCAGGGTGTTGCGCGGCTTCAAGGCCGGCCATAATTAGTCAAATCCGCGCCCGCACCGAATCGGTGGCGGCGAAGCACCCTCCAGTACCGGTTCACCTGTTACATTTTGAACACATTGTTGTTGATATGTCGCAGTGATCCGCGCAAACTGGTCCGAACACAGGACATTTCCGCACTCTATCATGACTGACACTCTCGCACCGGAAACATCCGCCATGGACGGCGCCAAGGCAGACAGCCCGACCAGCGTGGACGCGGCGGACAGCCCGCCCAAAGCTGAACCCGCCGCGCCTGAAGAGCAGCAGCAGACACTGACCTCGATCCCCTTCGCCTGGGGCATGGCCATCGTCACCGCCGCCCTGCTCAGCAGCGTCGCCACCTATATGATACTGACCGGCCTCACGCCTTTCGTGCCGACCCGCGAAGTGGTGCTGACCCTGTTGGGGCTCAACCTGGTTTTCGTTCTGCTGATGACCGCGATGATCGGCTGGCAGATCTATCATCTGTGGCAGGCCCGGCGCAGCGGCATTGCCGGGGCGCGCCTGCATGTGCGCCTGGTGAGCCTGTTTGCGATCGTCTCCGCCCTGCCGGCGCTGATCGTGGCGGTGTTTGCCAGCGTCACCCTCGACCGTGGGCTTGACGCCTGGTTCTCCGAGCGCACAAGGGCGATCATCGACAATGCCCAGAATGTGGCCGAGGCCTATCTGCGCGAGCATGCGCTGGTCATCCGGGGCGACGTGGCGGCCATGGCCAACGACCTCAATCAGGCCCATGATCTCTATGTGCAGCAATCCCCTGATTTCACCAACATTTTCACCACCCAGGCGGCGCTGCGCGCCCTGCCGGGTGTGTTCATCATCGACAATAAGGGCGACGACCTGCTGCATGCGGTCGTCAATCAGAGCAAGATCAAATATATCCCCATCCCGAAGGTCGATTTTGAAAAGGCCGACACCGGCGAGGTGGTGATTTTCCACCCCAGCATCCAGAGCAGCCTGGTGCGCGCCCTGATCAAGCTGAAGGCTTTCGACAACGCCTATCTTTATGTCTATCGCTATGTCGATCCCGATGTGATCCGGCATCTGCAGCAGACCCTGCTCAAGCGCAATGAATATGACCAGCTCGAAGGACGCCGTTTCAAGGTTCAGCTCACTTTCGGACTAACCTATGTCGGCATCACTTTGATCTTCCTGCTCTCGGCGATCTGGTTCGGCCTCGGGGTCGCCAATCATCTGGTCACCCCGATCGGGCGGCTGATCCACGCCGCCAAGCGGGTGGCCGAGGGCGATCTCGACGTCAAGGTCCCGGTCAGCCGCCAGGAGGGCGATATCGGCAGTTTGGGCCGCACCTTCAACATCATGACCGGCAAGCTGCAGCAGCAGCGCCAGGATCTGCTGGACTCCGGCCGCAAGATGGATGAACGCCGCCGTTTCACCGTAGCCGTGCTGTCCGGGGTTTCGGCCGGGGTGATCGGGCTCGACAACAAGGGCAAGGTTCGTCTCGCCAACCGCTCGGCTCTGACCCTGCTCGGCCTCGACAAGGAGAAGCTGGTCGGCGCCAATCTCGGCCAGGCGGTGCCGGAAATGGCCGAGCTGTTCGATCAGGCCCGGCAAAGGCAGCGGACCGCCCAGGACCATATCGACATCACCCGCGACAATGTCACCCGCAATTTCCTGACCCGCATCACCACCGAAAAGGCCGGCTCGGGCAAGCGCGGCTATGTGGTGACCATCGACGACATCACCGAACTGGTCAGCGCCCAGCGCACCTCGGCCTGGGCCGATGTGGCCCGGCGCATCGCCCATGAGATCAAGAACCCGCTGACCCCGATTCAGCTATCAGCGGAACGGATCAAGCGCAAATACGGCAAGGTGATCACCGAGGACCGGGAGGTGTTCGACAAATGCACCGAGACCATTGTGCGGCAGGTGGGGGATATCCGCTGCATGGTCGATGAGTTCTCCTCCTTCGCCCGCATGCCGAAAGCGGTTCTGGAAACCGCCGACATCCGGGAGACCGTCAAGGAGATCGCCTTCCTGCAAAAGGTCGGCCTGCCGGGGGTCAGCCTGACCACCGACATTCCCGATCAGCCGGTCATGGCGGCCATCGACCGCAGGCTGATTGCCCAGGCCTTGACGAATATTATCAAGAATGCCGGAGAATCCATTGAGGCCAAACGGGAAAATGACAAGGATCTTCAGGGCGCAATAGCCGTAAAACTGCATGTCGAGAACGAAAATGCCCATATCGATATCATCGATAACGGCATCGGCTTCCCCAATAAGGACCGCCAGAGACTGATCGAGCCCTATATGACCACCCGCAGCAAGGGCACCGGGCTCGGGCTGGCCATCGTCAGCAAGATCATGGACGAGCATCACGGCCAGCTTACCCTCGCCGACGCGCCGCAATCGGCGGACGGGCAGGGGAGCGGCGCGCTGGTGCGCCTGGAATTGCCGGTGCTGGATAACAAAAAAACGTCACAAAGCGCGTAGAGAACAAGACCATGGCATCCGATATTCTAGTTGTTGACGACGAAGCCGATATCCGGGAGCTGATCGCCGGTATTCTCGAGGATGAAGGCTATGAAACCCGCATGGCCAGCGATAGCGACAGTGCCATTCAGGCGCTGGTTTCGCGGCGGCCATCCCTGGTGGTGCTGGACATCTGGCTGATGGGCAGCAAGCTGGATGGGCTGGAACTGCTCGACGTCATCCAGAAGGATCATCCCGAATTGCCGGTGGTGATCATCAGCGGCCACGGCAATATCGAAACCGCGGTATCGGCCATCAAGCGCGGC
>PKTQ01000164.1 GCA_002869085.1 Hyphomicrobiales bacterium
CCGACCGCGCCAAGCATGGTGCCGTCACCGTCACGGATCAGCACGCCGCCGCCCAGCGGCAGCGCATTGGTCACGCCCCTGATGGCCCAGGCCGGCCCGGCTTCAGCCGTTTTGGCCAGTGCGGAGGTGTCGGTGCGGAAACTGACAGCAGTCCAGGCCTTGCGATAGGCGGTGTCGGTGGTGTGGGGCCCGGCCAGACGATCGCGCAGATTGACCTGCTGGTTGCCGCCCCGGTCGATGACGCTGACCGCGATCTGATAGCCGTCCTTGCGGCAGGCAGCCAGCGCTCCCTGGGCCACTTCCAGCGCGGCTTCAAGGGTCAGGGATTTGCTGGTTACGATCGCTTCCTCGGCGTCGGCGGCGACGGCGAAAAAGGCGGCGGACGCGGCCAAAATGGACAATAGCCTGATATGCATGACGATCTCCCTCACTCTTGTTGTTATCAATATCGATTCACATGGGGCTGAGGCTTTGAGCTTATCCCGCCCGGCCAGGATCGGGCAAGCCCCGCCCGTTTTAGCTGCGGGTTCGGCGACAACCCGCGCCGCCGACAATTTCATTGTGGCCGGCCCGGCCCTTTGATAGCCTTGACGGCGAAACTGACTCATTGATGCGGAGACCGGTCCCATGAGCTTTATGATTGTTGTCGCCATTCTCGCCGCTGCCGCGCTTTACGGCATCATGATATACAACAAGCTGGTGAAGAACCGGCAGATGGTCCAGGAAGGCTGGAGCGGCATCGATGTGCAACTCAAGCGGCGCTCCAATCTCATCCCCAATCTGCTGGCCGCGGTGAAGGGCTATATGAGCCATGAAAAATCGCTGCTGGAGGACATCACCGCGATGCGCGCCAAGGCGCAGCAGGCCGAGAACGCCGATCCGGAAACACGGGCCAAGGCCGAGGGCGCCCTGTCCGGCGGGCTGCTGAAACTGTTCGCGGTGATGGAGAATTATCCGGATCTGAAAGCCAATCAGAATGTGATGGACTTCCAGAATTCGCTGGAGGAAATCGAAGATCAGATTCAGATGTCGCGGCGCTATTATAACGGGGCGGTGCGCAATATGAATGTGCTGGTGGAATCCTTCCCCTCCAATTTCATCGCCAATTATTTCAAGTTCGAAAAATCCGAGTTCTTCGAGATTGAGGATGCAGCGGCGCGGAAACTGCCCAAGGTCGAGTTTTAGATGACGGCGCGTCTTTCTCGCGCCGGGCTCAAAGCCGGCCTGTGGCTGTGGCTCGTGCTGCTCGCCCTGGCGGCGCCGGCGGCGGCGATGGAGCAGATCCTGTCGTTCGATTCCACCATCAAGGTGCGCGAGGACGGCTCGCTGCTGGTGACCGAGGAAATTCTGGTGCGGGCCGAGGGGCGCACCATCAAGCGCGGCATCTATCGCGATTTTCCGGTGCTTTACCGCAATGCCGGGGGCTATCGGCGTTCGGTGGGCTTCGATGTGGTGTCGGTCACCAAGAACGGCCAGCCCGAGCCCTATTTCATCAGCAGCAGCGGCGATCACGCCCGGGTCTATATCGGCGAAAAATCCGTCTATCTGACACCGGGGGAATACAGCTACCGGCTGACCTATGAGACCACGCGGCAATTGCGCTATTTCAAGGATTACGACGAGCTATACTGTAATGTGACCGGCAATAAATGGCGCTACCGGATCGGCAAGGCCTCGGCGCATATCGTGTTGCCGCCAGGCACCACAATTCTGAACAAGGCCGCCTTTACCGGGCGCTATGGCGACAAGGGCAGCGATTATCTGATCAGCGCCGAAGGTCCGGCCGATATCTCTTTCCAGACCACAAGGGAGCTCAATCCCTATGAGGGGCTGACGGTAGCGGTGGGCTGGCCGAAGGGGGTGGTGCCGGAGCCGAGCCGGATCGGCAAATGGCTGTGGCGGCTGTGGGATAATCTTGCCTTCGTGGTTCTGCTGGCCGGAACGCTGGGCGTGCTGATCTATTTCTATGTGATGTGGCGCTGGATCGGGCGCGACCCGGATGGCGGGCCGATCTTCCCGCGATTCGCGCCGCCGGGGGGCATGTCGCCGGCTGCGGTGAGCTATGTGCATTATATGGGCTTCAAGCGCGCGGGCGGCGGCGCCACCAAGCCGTTCATCGCAGCCCTGATTTCGCTGGCGGCGAAGGGGCGGATCATCATCGATGAGAGCGGCAAGGATGTATCGGTGAAAAAGGCCGAGGGCGATGAGAGCATGAAGCTCCCCTCCGGCGAGAAGGCCATTTTCAGCCGGCTGTTTCGCGGCGATCGCGAGGAGGTGGTGTTCAAGCGCGCCAATCATGTCACGGTCCAGGGGGCGCGGGCGGCGTTCAAGAAAGCGCTGTTGAAAGAGCATGGCGATGTGTTCTTCAAGAATAATTATGGCTGGTTTGCCCTCGGGCTGGCGGCCTCGTTGCTGGTGATCATCGCGATGATTCTGATTTTGCAGGATGCGGAAGCGGCGGTGCTGGTGACCATGCTGACTCAGTTCGCGGCGGTGGGGGCGTTTTTGGTATCCATGGGGCACCGGCGCCTGTGGAACTGGCTGCCCGGCGGCGGATCCAAGATTCTGGGGGTCATTCTGGTGCTGTTCGGGGCGATGATCCTGCTGCCGACCGTGGTGGCGCCGCTCGGCATCGACAATCTGCCCGGCTGGGTGCCGGTATGCGGCATTGTGCTCGGCATCATCAATGTGAGCTTCTTTTATCTGATGCGCGCCCCGACCCAGCTCGGCAAGCAAATCATGGACGCGGTCGAGGGCTTCAAGATGTATCTGTCGGTGGCAGAAGCCGAGCGGCTCAACATGAATGACGCGCCGGACGTGACCGAGGAGATTTTCGAGAAATTCCTGCCCTATGCGATCGGCCTCGGGGTGGAGAAACACTGGTCGAAAGCGTTCGAGAAACATATGGCCCGGACCGTGGGCGATGCGGGCGGCTATCACTATCAGCCGAGCTGGTATCACGGCTCGTCCTCATGGAGCACCGGCAAGCTGGCGGCCTCCACGGCAGGGCTGGTTGGCGCGGTTTCGGCCGGCATGGCCTCGGCGAGCCCGCCTTCAAGCTCGGGCTCGAGCGGCGGCGGCGGCTTCTCCGGCGGCGGCGGCGGCGGCGGGGGCGGCGGCGGCTGGTAGGCCCCAGGCCCGGTGCGGCGCCCCCCTCAGGGCGATGTCAGATGCCGGCGCACTTTGATGGCGCGGGCGTGGCCCTTGACCTGTAAATCCATCACCGGCCCGAACCCCTCGATGCGGGATTGATCGATGGTGGCGGCGTCAGCTACGATTTCGCCCTCGCCGGCGGCGCCGCATAGGCGCGCCGCCATATTGACACTGTCGCCGATCACCGTGAAATCGGCCCGCGCACCGGTGCCCACGAGGCCGGAGATGACCGGACCGGAATAGAGCCCCACGCCCAATTGCAAAGCCAGACCGGCCTGGCGCATGGCCGATTGAATGGCCATGGCGGTTTCGACGGCGTTTTTCTCGGCCTCGGCGCCGGTGAAACGGGCCAGAACCGCATCGCCGATCATCTTGTCCACATCGCCGCCAAAGCGGTCGATTTCGGCCAGTTGCAGATCGATGATCCGGTTCAGCATGTCGATCGACTGCTCCGGCTCGTGGGCCTCGCAATAGGGCGTAAAACCGCGAATGTCCGAATAAAGCAGGGTCATGTCGCCGCGCTTTCCGGTCCCGCGCCTTGCCGCATCCGGCTCGCGCATGGTCTCCACGGCGCTGCGGGACAGCAGGCGTTCCAGCCGGCGGCGCATGTCGACGATCAGCGCGGTGCGCGCGGTAATCGCCTTTTGCGCCCGGCCGACCACCGGAACCAGCAGCAGCACCAGCGCCGCCAGAAGCCCGACCAGGGAGCCGATCACCGGCACTTCCATATGGGTGATGGCGGATTGAAGATCGCCATTGACCGGCTCGTAAAGCTCGAACACCGCCGCAAGGCGCCCATCCACCCGGAACGGCACATAGAGCTCGAACACCATGGTGCCGCCGCTCTCGCTGTGGCGCACCGCCGAGGCGGTGCCGTCGGCGATCACCCGCTGCAGGGCGGGCGCCTGCTCAATGCGGCCGATTTCCGGAGTGACGTGGGAATAAAGCACCTTGCCGCGCAGATTATAGACCTTGAGCCCGATCAGGCGATATTCGAGATATTCAATCGCAAACAGTTTGGCCAGCCGATCCAGATCCGCCTGTTGCAGCCGAGCCCCGGACAGGAAATGCCGCCACAATTTGGGATGGTTTCGATTGATGTCGCTGGCGATAGTCTCGGCGGTGCGGGTGGCCCGCTCGAGATAGAGTTTCTCGCTGCTGTTGCGGACCACGATCCCCATCAGCACCGTCAGGCCGGCCATCAGCAGCACCAGCGCCGGCAGCAGCCGCATATAGAAATAGCGGGTCAGCGGATAGGGTTGCTCCAGTTCCTGGTTCGTCGAGATTTCCTTCATGCTCCGCTCCCCTGCCCGGCCCAGTGAGCCAGCAGATGATAGGCGATGGAAATATGGGACGGGGTGGCAAAACCCGCCCCTTCGGGCGCGGCAAGCGCGCCGCGCACGTCATGGCGGCTGAACCAGCGGCAATCTTCCAGCTCGTCATCGACCAGCACGATATCGCGGCTCA
>PKTQ01000072.1 GCA_002869085.1 Hyphomicrobiales bacterium
CACCGCGCGGCGTGGCGCCGCCGCCCTCGCGCCGCCGGCGCGACAGGCCCGCGCGGCCCAGGGCGCAGGGCAGCGCCCGCCCCCCGGCCTCAAGCCGCCCGCTTTGGCGGCTCGGCGATAATATGCGCAGGGTCAGATCCATGGGCGCGGCCGCCCTCCTGTTCATCCGGTGTTGGCATGTGAGCCCCCCTCGCGGGCCGGGCCATGGCCGGCGATGAGCCGCCATTTGCCTTTTTACGCGACCCAGGCCTTGTTTTCACTTATAATCACATTGCCGCGACCGGGTCCGGGCGGCGGATTGAAGCGAGGGCTGCGCCTGACTAAATTGTGGGTCTGTTATACAAAAATCAGGAAAATTTTATGAATTCCACAAGCAAAATCCTGCTGATCGACGATGACGACGAATTACGCGACTCGCTGGCCGAGCAATTCGCGCTTTATGACGAGTTTGAACCGACCGGGGTCTCGAGCGCCTTTGACGGCATTAATTACCTGAAGGACAACCGGGCCGATATCGTGCTGCTGGATGTGGGCTTGCCGGACATGGACGGGCGCGAGGCCTGCAAGCTGATGCGCAAGGCGGGGTTCAAGAACCCGGTGATCATGCTGACCGGGCATGATACGGATTCCGACACCATTCTCGGCCTCGAGGCCGGGGCCAATGATTATGTGGTCAAGCCGTTCCGCTTCGCGGTGCTGCTGGCGCGCATCCGCGCCCAATTGCGCCAGCACCAGCAGAGCGAGGATGCGGTGTTCACCATCGGGCCCTATACCTTCAAGCCGGGCGCCAAGCTGCTGGTGGAGGAGGACGGGCGCAAGATCCGCCTGACCGAAAAGGAAACTGCCATTCTCAAATTCCTCTATCGCACCGGCAAAGAGCCGGTGGGGCGCGACGTGCTGCTGCATGAAGTCTGGGGCTATAATTCGGGCGTGACCACCCATACGCTGGAAACCCATATCTACCGCCTGCGCCAGAAGATCGAACAGACCCCGTCGCAGGCGAAAATCCTGATCACCGAAGCCGGGGGCTATAAGCTGGTGCCATGACGCTTGACCGTGATGCCGCCCGGCTGTGGCGCTCGCCGCTGTTTTCCGAGATCGACCCGGCGCAGCTGAAAATGCTGGCCTTCGCCGCGGCCCGGGTGCGGCGGCGGCCGGGCGAGGTGCTGATCCGCGAGGGCGAGAAAACCAATGCCGCCTTCGTCATCATGTCCGGGGCGGTGAAATATCAACCGGCCGAATCGCCCGAGGGCACCTGGAAGATGCTGACCGAAGGGGCGATGATCGGCGAGTTTGCGCTGCTGACCGGCAAGCCGAACCCGGTGACCTTCATCGCCGCCGAGCATTTGCAGGCGCTGAAGATCTCCCGCAATCTGATCAGCCGTTTTGCCTCCGAATTCCCGGAAATCGGCGAGAGCATGCTGCGGGCCTGGAAACGCCGGATGAGCCGGTCATCGTCGGATCTGCGCGCCCTCAAGGCGCATCTGATGCAGAACCCGGCCGGGTGAGCCCCGGAGCCTCCATCAAGACTTATTCGACCTCGCCGATCCATTGGCGCTCATGGCTGCGCTGGCGGCCGATCAGCGCCAGCAGGAAAGACAGCACCAGCGGCAGCAGCCAGCCCGGCGCATAAAGGGCCTGCTCTGCCACCGGATGGATGAGGGATTTGAGCGGAGCCGCGGCGCTCCATGCCTGAAAGGCCGCCAGGCTGTCCGGATTGAGATTGAACCAGACCTGGCCCAGCGGGGTGAACACCAGCGCATCGGCGGCGATGGAGCGCATGCCGTCAAGAACCAGCAGAATGAAGCCGGCAATCAGCAAAATATAGGCGGCAGCCCGAAAAATAACCATCAGCCCTGTCCTTAGAATTCCGTGCGCCGATTATGCCCCATCGGAGCCCGCAACGAAAGCCCGGCCTTGATGCGTCTCAAAGCTTGATCATGGCTCGCCTTTCGTTATAGTGCCGGTGCTGTTCACAGCCGGAGAGGTGGCCGAGTGGTCGAAGGCGCACGCCTGGAACGCGTGTAGGCGGGTAACCGTCTCGAGGGTTCGAATCCCTCTCTCTCCGCCAGCCAGCCCTATCTCACCGTCAGCATTGAGTTTGATCCGGAATTCTGCCCGGTAAGGCAAATGAGGGCCAATCAACTCAGACGGTTTTTTTGAGTTCAAAACATCCTCATAATCAGGAATCTCCCTCCTCAAGCACTAAGCCAAAAAAATGATCTATTCAGGAACAATTCTGATTCTTTAAGGCTAGCCCAGAGAAAGTAAGCGGCTGCAGGAACGCAATTTTTACGGGTGTGTACTTTTCTTGACAAATCTACTTTAGAGATAGAGCATCCTTATCAGAGCAGCTTTTGTGTGTATGGAGTTGCTAAAGAGGGGGGCTGTAGAATCACCATTAACGACCGTCTTTCAGTGCTGTGAAGCCTGATCAGGAAATAGCGCCGGGTATGGATGTGTAGCCTCGAAGGCGCTCTTGAGGAGCCGGTCTGCGGAATATGGGCTATCTGGATACTATGGCTATGGCTGAGGGGAAATGAGAACAAGCGGGTTCAGTCCAGTTGCTGAAAGCTATTCGGAAGATCAGAGGGTGATGCCAGCGTCCTCTATGGTTACCCGGGTGCGCATTGCCGATACCGAGCAGGATATTGATCAAATCATGCCGCTTGCTTGCGAGCTGCACCGCGAAGACCTGCACAGAAATCTGAAGCTGGATAGGCCGAAGCTGCGCCGCTTCTTCATGAGAGCGCTGAATCCAAAGCAGCCCAACGCTCTCCTCATTGCAGAACGCGCAGGCCGGATCACCGGTTTTCTCTATGCCACGATTGGCGAGACTTTCTTCGGGCCCTCACGCGTTGCGTCCTGCATGTTGTTCTATGTCTTACCCCAGTTTCGTGGATCTGTCGACGTATTTAGGCTCTTAAAGGCCTGCCAGCTCTGGGCAAAGATGCAGATTGCTGAGCAGGTCTCAGTTCAGATCACTTTTAGAGCCGAGCCATTCTAGATGAGTTGTTGTTATTATTTATAATTATGATATATTATTATGTACATATTTACAAAAAATAAAAATTTCTCAAAAAAGAGATTTTATATACTATATATTTTCCAGACATTTCTATCTGCGTTGTTGGCTGTTTCTCTAAATAATATTGCTATATTTCATATTTCTTTTTATATTATGCTTTTTTCATTTCTTTCTGTGTATCCATACTTTTTAATGAATTTGTTATTCAATTTTTTAAAAAATCACATAACTATTTTAAAAGTATCATTTATTGTAATGTTTATAATTATATGTATACTTATTAATTTCATTCGTGATAACTATTATTCTTTAGGGGACTATCTAAATTATATCATTACTAATTTATCGAATTATAAAATATTTTATGGGGCGTCTCGATGTGTAGAGGCTACACGTTTATTGCCTGGAGATTTGAAATATCTTTGCTCTATGCATACAGTTTCTTGGTGGTTTGGGGGGGTCGTGTTCTTGTTGCATTCTGTTTATTTTGCAAATATATTTGTAATAAAAATTAGTAAAGTTATCAATTATAAGTTTATATCGATAATATCAATAATATTTATGTATGTTGCTATATTGGTTATTATTGGTGGATATTATTCGCCTACCAATAAAATTTTTCTCAAATATTACTTTATTTTGATATCATCATATATGGGGGTTGTTGCTATAACGGCTGCGGTTTTTATTGCTGAGTGGATGATATTTACCGTGATTGTGTTAGTGGGGATGTTTTTGAATGAGCCGAACAAAGATAGTAGGAGAATGTAATGTCATCAAGGTATACGGGCATTATCGAGAGCCTAGATATAATTGTTGATGCCACTTATGATGCATGGGATGCATAGAATAATACTACAGCACATAAGCAAGCTGTTTCGATCGCACAACACGGAATATCTACTTCAGCATCTTTAGAAGTTAGTCATGCATTTGCAACAACAGCAGCTGCCTATAATGATATATAGCTAGCTTTATCTATTGCTAAAGTATTAAATAATGGTTTTACAGTTACACAAATTAATAATGGCCGTAAAATTGGTGCCACTGATATCAACGGCCCTGAAGGGCACAATATTGATCCAAGTCTGTAGCTCCTGGTCGGGCAACGCACAGCTTGTTTGACCCCTATGGAGGTGATGACTTTGATAGGGGCGATGACTATAGCCCCGGAGATCCGGATAGTGTCAACGGACCCGACGGGCCCGGCGGAGATATCAAACCCATCATTATCGATCTGGATGGCGACAGGACATTGCGCACTTCGCATTCGGTCCTCATCAGCGCCGATGGTCAGCACCGCGTAGCCAATGATGACCTGGATGGAGACGGTAATTTCGATGTCATCCGCACCACTGATGTTACGGTTCTGGGCGATGGTTCAACCGTGTCGACGGATGCCCTGACAAATCAGGATGGTACGCTTCGCAGCTCAGCCACGATCAGCAATACGAAGGCACACGCACCAAATCCAGGTCAATGGATGAAAATGAAACGGGCGCCCCGTGAGGCGCCCGCTTTGCCCGGCCTTTAGCACCGCCGGGCCGATGTTTCACTGAGGGGCTTTTAGGGCGTCTCGGC
>PKTQ01000401.1 GCA_002869085.1 Hyphomicrobiales bacterium
GGCCTTGACATGGCTGCTCCCCCCTCTTATGTCCCCCGCACAGGCGTTAGCACTCAAAAAAAAGAGTGCTAGTCTGTTCCCGAACATTCCGGCCTGGAATGGGCCGTAAAAACATCTGGAGGAAGCATTATGAAATTTCGTCCGCTCCATGACCGCGTGCTGGTGCGCCGGGTCGAAGAAGAGCAGAAGACCGCTGGCGGGATTATCATTCCCGACACCGCTCAGGAAAAACCCTCGGAAGGCGAAGTGATCGCCATCGGTGCCGGCATCAAGGCCGAGGACGGCTCGATCACCCCGCTCGACGTCAAGGCCGGTGACCGCATTCTGTTCGGCAAATGGTCCGGCACCGAAGTGAAGATCGGCGGCGAGGAACTGCTGATCATGAAGGAATCCGACATTATGGGGATCATGGAATAAATAACCTGCTCCGTCCTTGATTTGGACGAGCGGGATTTTTGATTCCGATCCGTGAAATTTTAAGCCTGTCAGGAGGAATATGACCATGGCTGCTAGAGAAGTCATTTTCGGCGCGAAGGCGCGCGAAGCAATGATCCGGGGCGTCGACATTCTTGCCGATGCCGTAAAAGTTACCCTCGGCCCGAAAGGCCGCAACGTCGTTATCGACAAATCCTTCGGTGCGCCGCGCACCACCAAGGACGGCGTCAGCGTCGCCAAGGAAATCGAGCTTGAGGACAAGTTCGAGAATATGGGCGCCCAGATGGTGCGTGAGGTCGCCAGCAAGACCAATGACATCGCCGGTGACGGCACCACCACCGCCACCATTCTGGCCCAGGCCATCGTGCGCGAAGGCGCCAAGGCGGTTGCGGCCGGCATGAACCCGATGGATCTGCGCCGCGGCATCGATCTGGCCGTGGCCGACGTCATCGCCCAGATCACCGCCAAGTCGAAAGTGGTGAAAACCAATGAGGAAATCGCCCAGGTCGGCACCATTTCCGCCAATGGCGAGAGCGAAATCGGCGAGATGATCGCCGAGGCCATGCAGAAAGTCGGCAATGAAGGCGTGATCACCGTGGAAGAGGCCAAGAGCCTGGAGAGCGAGCTCGACGTCGTCGAGGGCATGCAGTTCGATCGCGGCTATCTGTCCCCCTATTTCGTGACCAATCCTGAGAAGATGACCACCGAGCTGGAGGATCCCTACATCCTGCTGCACGAGAAGAAGCTGACCAATCTGCAGGCCATGCTGCCGGTGCTCGAAGCTGTGGTGCAGTCGGGCAAGCCGCTGCTGATCATCGCCGAGGACATTGAAGGCGAGGCCCTGGCCACCCTGGTGGTCAACAAGCTGCGCGGCGGCCTGAAGGTCGCGGCGGTCAAGGCTCCGGGCTTCGGCGATCGCCGCAAGGCCATGCTCGAGGATATCGCCATCCTGACCGGTGGCCAGCTCATTTCCGAGGATATCGGCATCAAGCTGGAAAACGTCACCCTCGACATGCTCGGCCATGCCAAGCGCGTCAACATCACTAAAGAAGAGACCACCATCGTCGATGGTGCCGGGAGCAAGGAAGACATCGGCGCCCGCGTCAGCCAGATTCGGGGGCAGATCGAGCAGACCACCTCCGATTACGACCGTGAGAAGCTGCAGGAACGCCTGGCCAAGCTGGCCGGCGGTGTGGCGGTGATCCGCGTCGGCGGCGCCACCGAGGTCGAGGTGAAGGAACGCAAGGACCGGGTTGACGATGCGCTCAACGCCACCCGCGCCGCGGTTGAAGAAGGCATCGTTCCGGGCGGCGGTTCGGCCCTGCTGCGGGCGGCCCGTGGCATCACCGTCTCCGGCGTGAATGACGACCAGAACACCGGCGTCAACATCGTGCGCCGGGCTCTGGAGTCTCCGTGCCGTCAGATCGCCGAGAATGCCGGCGCCGAGGGCTCGATCGTGGTCGGCAAGATCACCGATTCCGATGACGACGCCTATGGCTATGACGCCCAGATGGGTCAGTATGTCGATCTGGTCAAGGCCGGCATCGTCGATCCGGCCAAGGTCGTGCGCACTGCCCTGCAGGATGCGGCCTCCATCGCCGGCCTGCTGATCACCACCGAGGCCATGATCGCCGACAAGCCGGAGCCGAAGGGCGCCGGTGGCGGCGGCGGCATGCCCGACATGGGCGGCATGGGCGGCATGGGCGGCATGGGCGGCATGATGTAAGCCACCCCCCTTGTGACGCCAAATCACATCAACCGCCCCGGAGCGATCCGGGGCGGTTTTTCTTTGTCCGTTTCCCTGATATGATCAGGGGGTGAGAGATGTCGTTCCGCCATGCGCCGAAAATGGACCGATCTGTTGTCGGCCCGGACCGGACGGAGACCGCCGATGATTACCCTCTACCAGTTTGCGCCGGCCTTCGGCCTGCCCAATGCCAGTCCGTTCTGCATGAAGGTCGAGACCTATCTGCGCCTGGCCGGGCTCGAATACAAAACCGCCCGGGTCAACAATCCGGCCAAAGCGCCCAAGGGCAAGTTGCCTTATATCTTCGACGACGGACGCATCGTCTGCGATTCGCATTTCATCCTGCATTATCTGCGCGAGAAATACCGGGTGCCGCTGAATGACGGCCTCACCGGCCATGAACTGCTCACCCACAAAATGCTGGCGCGGATGCTGGATGAGCATATTTATTTCTGCGCGCTGTTCGCCCGCTGGCTCGACCCGGACCACACCGCCAAGACCCGCGATGCGTTTTTCGGATTTCTGCCGGCGCCGTTGAAACAGATCATCTTCATTCAGGCCCGCCGCAATGTGCGCAAGGCCCTGCATGCGCAAGGGCTGGGCCGCCACGATATGAGCGACATTTACGGCCTCGGCATCGAAGACATCGAAACCACCGCCGCCCTGCTCGGCGAGGCGCCTTATTTCGGCGGCGAGGCCCCGCGCGAGATCGATGCCACCGCCTATGCCTTTCTTGCCAATCTGATCGTGCCGCCCTATGACACGCCCCTGCGGGTGGCGGCGAGCGGCCATGCCAATCTTACCGCTTATGTGGACAGGATGACGGCGCGGCTGTTCCCCGAATTGCTGCCGGCCTGACCTTGCGTCCGCAGTGGCGGTGCCCGCGCACATGTTTATGAGGCCTTCCGTCTCTTTTATTTTGGCGCTGGGCGACTATTTAAAAAGCAGTGTTCCGCCCACCGGACGGATCGTTATTTGAAGGCGGCGCCCATGACGCGCCATAATAAAGGCGCAGCTTGCCATGCCAGACCAAACCCCTGAATTGCCGCCCATCGAAAATCGCGACCAGCTTGCCGGATGGATAGAGGTCGGCTGCAAGCCGGCTGCTGAATGGCGCATCGGTACCGAACATGAGAAAATCGGCTTTCACACCGACGATCTCACCCCCTTGCCCTATGGCGGCGACCGGGGCGTGCGGGCGGTGATGGAAGGGCTGATGGATTTCGGCTGGACCCCGGTGTTCGAGGGCGACAACATCATCGCCCTCGGCGCGCCCCGTTGCTGCCCCGGCAGTTCCATCTCGCTTGAGCCCGGCGGCCAGTTCGAACTGTCGGGGGCGCCGCTCGAAAATCTGCATCAGACCTGCGACGAGGTGCACGCCCATTTCGGCCAGTTGGAGGATGATTGCGAGGCGATGAACATCGCCTTTCTCGGCCTCGGCTTTTCGCCCAAATGGACCCTGAATGAGACCCCGCGCATGCCCAAGGGGCGCTACAAGGTGATGTCCGGCTACATGCCCAAAGTGGGCAGCCACGGCCTCGACATGATGTTCCGCTCCGCCACCATCCAGGTGAATCTCGATTTTGCCAGCGAGGCGGACATGGTGAAGAAGCTGCGGGTTGGCCTCGCGCTGCAGCCGGTGGTCACCGCGCTGTTTGCCAATTCGCCCTTCACCGAGGGCAAGCCCAACGGTTTCCTCTCCTTCCGCTCCGAGATCTGGCGCGACACCGACAAAGCCCGCACCGGCATGCTGCCCTTTGCTTTCGAGGACGGCATGGGTTTTGAGCGCTATGTGGATTACGCCCTCGATGTGCCGATGTATTTCGTTTATCGCGATGGGGTCTATCATGATGTGGCCGGCGCTTCGTTCCGCGACTTTCTGGCCGGCAAACTGCCCGGCCTGCCCGGCTTACGCCCCAGCCTGAAGGATTGGGAGGATCATCTCAGCACTTTGTTTCCGGAAGTGCGCCTGAAGCGTTTTCTGGAAATGCGCGGCGCCGATGGCGGGCCCTGGCGCAATATCTGCGCCCTGCCGGCGCTGTGGACCGGCCTGCTTTATGACACTGCCGCTCTCGATGCGGCCTGGGATCTGGTTAAGGACTGGAGCGAGGAAGAGCGCCAGACCCTGCGCGATCAGGTGCCGCGCCATGCGCTCGCCACGCCCTTCCGGGGCGGCACGCTGCTCAGCGTAGCGCGCGAGGTGCTGGCCATTTCCCGTGCCGGGCTGAAGACCCGCAACATCCTCAACCGCAAGGAGCTCAATGAGGAGCATTTCCTCGACCGGCTGCAATGCTATGCCGATGATGGGCTAACCGCCGCCGACCGGCTGCTGCACAGATATCATCATGAATGGAATGGCGATATCGACCGGGTTTTTGACGATCGTGCCTATGAAAGGCC
>PKTQ01000417.1 GCA_002869085.1 Hyphomicrobiales bacterium
CGGCCTGCCCAAGAACACGCTCAAGGTCGGCATCATGGACGAAGAGCGCCGCACCTCGGTCAACCTCAAGGAGTGCATCCGCGCCGCCAAACAGCGGGTGTTCTTCATCAATACCGGCTTCCTCGACCGCACCGGCGATGAAATGCACACCTCGATGGAAGCCGGCCCGATGATGCGCAAGGGCGACATGAAGACCGCCACCTGGATGACCACCTATGAGGACTGGAATGTGGACACAGGCCTCTTGTGCGGCCTGCCCGGCCATGCCCAGATCGGCAAGGGCATGTGGGCCATGCCCGATCTGATGGGCGAAATGCTGAAGCAGAAGATCGGCCACCCGCAATCGGGCGCCAACACCGCCTGGGTGCCCTCGCCCACCGCCGCCACCCTGCACGCCATCCATTATCACCAATGCCTGGTGGCCGAGCGCCAGCAGGAGATAACAACCCGCCAGCGCGCCTCGCGCGATGATCTGATGCAGATTCCGGTAGTGACCCGCCCCAATTGGAGCCCGGAGGACATCCAGCACGAGCTCGATAACAACGCGCAGGGGATTCTGGGCTATGTGGTGCGCTGGATCAATGACGGGGTCGGCTGTTCGAAAGTGCCGGACATCAACAATGTCGGCCTGATGGAAGACCGCGCCACCCTGCGCATTTCCAGCCAGCATATGGCCAATTGGCTGCATCACGGCATCTGTTCAAAGGAGCAGGTGCTGGAGACCATGCGGCGCATGGCCAAGGTGGTGGATGCGCAAAATTCCGGCGATCCCGGCTATCGCCCGATGGCGGCCGATTACGACGCCAGCGTCGCCTTCCAGGCCGCCTGCGATCTGGTGCTGAAGGGCCTCACCCAGCCGAGCGGCTATACCGAGCCGATCCTCCATGCCCGCCGCATCGAGGCCAAGGCCAAATATGCGGGCTAGCAATTCGCATATTTGACCGCGCCAAACCCGGCCTGTCCGGCCCATTTTGGGCCGGGCGGGCCAGCCTACCCTGCCCCGCTCAGGTCTGGGTCAGCCCCGGCCAGCGTTTCATCCCGGGGATCTCCAGCCCCAGCACATGGAGCGCCCGGGCAGCGGACTGGGTGATCACATCACCCAGGCTTTTCGGATGCGCATACATGGCCGGCACCGGCGGCGCGATCACCGCGCCCATCTCGGTGAGCTGCGTCATGGTGCGCAGATGGCCCAGATGCAGCGGCGTCTCGCGCACCATCAGCACCAGCGGCCGGCGCTCCTTCAGGCTTACATCGGCGGCCCGCACCAGCAGATTGTCGGCCTGCCCATAGGCGATCGCCGACATGGTGCGCACCGAACAGGGGGCCACGATCATGCCGAAGGCGTTGAACGAGCCGCTGGCCGGGCCGGCGCCCACATTACTGTTGTCGTGGAACACATCCGCCAATTGCTCCAGATCGTGGGTCACGTCGCCAAGCTCATGGGCAATGGTGGTCCAGGCCGCATTGGACAGGATGAGATGGGTTTCGACCCCGTCGCATTCATTCAGGATTTCCAGCACCTTCTTGCCATAGGCCGCGCCCGAGGCGCCGCTGATCCCCACAATCACCCGTCTCATGATCTGCCTCCCCCGCTCCAGATATCGCGCCCCGCGCCCGGCAGGCCGAGCCCGGCCCACATGCCGTCAACCCGCGCGATGACATCCGCATCCATGGCGATGGGCTGGCCCCATTCGCGCGCGGTCTCCGCCCCCATCTTGTTGGTGGCGTCAATGCCGAGCTTGCCGCCAAGCCCGCTCTGTGGCGAGGCGAAATCCAGATAATCGATCGGCGTGTTTTCCACCACCATCAGATCCCGGGCCGCGTCTGAGCGTGTTGACACTGCCCACATAATGTCCTGCCAGTTGCGCGCATCGATGTCGTCATCCACCACAATCAGGAATTTGGTATAGCTGAACTGGGCCAGCCACGACCACAGCCCCATCATGATGCGCCGGGCATGGCCGGGATATTTCTTTTTGATCGCCACCACCCCGATCCGGTAGGAGCAGCCTTCCGGCGGCAGCCAGAAATCGGTGATTTCCGGAAATTGCTGTTGCAGCAGCGGAATGAACACCTCGTTCAGCGCCTCGCCGATCACCGAGGGCTCGTCGGGCGGGCGGCCGGTGAAGGTGGAGAGATAAACCGGCTTGTCGCGCATGGTAATGGCGGTCAGGTTGAACACCGGAAAGCGCTCGACCGAATTGTAATAGCCGGTATGGTCGCCATATGGCCCTTCCGCCGCGGTTTCATGGGCGCTGACCGTGCCCTCGAGGATGATCTCCGCCTCGGCCGGCACTTTCAGCGGCACGGTTTTGGCGTCGACGAGATCGAGCTTCTTTTTGCGCAACAGGCCGGCATAGTGATATTCCGACAGATTATCAGGGATCGGCGTCACCGCCGCCAGTATGGTGCCCGGATCGGCGCCAATCGCCACCGCCACCGGCATGTCCTCGCCCTGCGCCGCCCATTGCCGGTGGTGCTGCGCCCCGCCCCGATGGGCCAGCCAGCGCATGATGGTGCTGCGCCGGTCCCGCACCTGCATGCGATACACCCCCAGATTATAGGCGCTGGTCTTGTCCTTGCCCGGCGGCCGGGTGATCACCAAGGGCCAGGTAATCAGTGGCGCCGGCTCGCCCGGCCAGCAGGTCATTATGGGAAGGGCATTGAGATCGATCTCATCGCCGGTGAACACTTTTGCCTGCACCGGCGCCTTTTTCACCCGCCCGGGCTTCATCGCCAGCACCGCTTTCAATTGCGGAAACTTCTCCACCGCCTCGCGCATATTCTCGATCGGTTTGGGCTGTTTCAGGAAGGCCAGATCCTCACCCAGAGCCCGCAGGCCCGAGGGCTCGCAGCCCAGCCCCCAGGCGGTGCGCTCGACCGTGCCGAACAGATTGGCCAGCACCGGCACCTCGCTGATGCGCCCGTCCGCCATCACCGGCCGCTCGAACAGCACCGCCGGCCCGCCCTCGGCCAGAAGCCGGGTCTGGATTTCGGTCATCTCCAGAACGGTGGACACAGGCTCGGTCACCCGTATCAATTGCCCCCGGCTTTCCAACAGCTCCAGAAAGCCCCCCAGTGACGTTATGTCTTTTCGTTGAATGCTCATGACGTGCTACATTCACTCCCGCAGCGCGGCGCTCCTTGATTATCGTCAATGAGCCCCGCAACCCGACTGATAGCCTTGAGGCATTATGATGGCACAAAACTCATCTTCCGGCACCCAAGATCGGCCCCATGCGGCAAAAGCGGCCCCCTTGCGCCCGCTCGCTTCGGTTCCGGTGCCGGTTTTTCCCCTGCGGCCGGTATTCGCGCGGCTGATCAAGGCGCTGGCCGCCCGGCATGAAAGCCTGTTCGAGCGCCTCGGCGCCTATGGATCCAAAGCCTTCCTGATCGACCCGGTGGACATGCCGGTGCTGCTGCGCCTGGTGCCGGACGCCGCCAACCCGAAGCTGGAGCCGTTCGCCCGCAAGGACGCCCCGGAATGCGACGCCACTATTTCCGGCCCGTTTTTCAGCCTGATTCGCCTGGTCAGCGGCCAGGAGGACGGCGATGCGCTGTTTTTCTCGCGCGAATTGGTGATCAAGGGCGACACCGAGGCGGTGCTGGCCCTGCGCAACGCCATTGACGACATGGATATCGACCTCTTTGAGGAAATCGAGGATCTGCTCGGGCCGCTCGGCAAGCCGCTGGCCTTTGCCCGCAAACAGGCGATGGCGGCGCAGGAACAACTGACCCGCGCCCATCATGCCTTTCTCTCGCCGGCCCTGGAGCGCACCGACAAGCTGGAGCGCGAGCTGAACGCCCTGAAACGCAGCTCGGGAGGAACAAGAGCCCGCCCGCGCAAGCCCGCCGCTTCGGGAGATGACAATAAATGAGCGCCCTTGAACTGGTCTGCCCCGCCGGCACCCCTGCCGCCTTGCGCACCGCTGTCGATGCGGGCGCCGATGCGGTCTATGTCGGCTTTAACGACGAGACCAATGCCCGCAATTTTCCCGGCCTTAATTTCAACCGCAAGGAACTGGCCAAATCCATCGCCTATGCCCATGAGCACGGCGCCAAGGTGCTGGTGGCGGTGAACAGCTTTGCCCGCGCCGGCGATGTCGGCCCCTGGCACCGGGCCATCGACGATGCCGCCGCCATGGACGCGGATGCGGTGATCGTCGCCGATATCGGCGTTGCCGCCTATTGCAGCGAGCGCCACCCCGAGACCCGTCTGCATCTTTCGGTGCAGGCGTCGGCCTCCTCGCCCGAGGCGATCCAGTATTATGTCGATGCCTTCGGCGTCAAACGGGTGGTGCTGCCTCGCGTGCTGAACGTCAATGAGATCGCCGCCCTCAATGCCGAAATCACCTGCGAAACCGAAGTGTTCGTGTTTGGCGGCCTATGCGTGATGGCCGAGGGGCGCTGCGCGCTTTCCTCATACATCACCGGCCTTTCGCCCAATATGAACGGGGTCTGCTCTCCGGCCAGCCATGTCAGCTATGACGAGGATGGCGACAACATGGTCTCGAAGCTCGGCGGCTATACCATCAACCGTTTCGCCGGCGACGAAACCGCCGGCTATCCC
>PKTQ01000342.1 GCA_002869085.1 Hyphomicrobiales bacterium
CTAGGGTCAGGACCCATTAATTCCAAAGATGTCAAATGACGGCTCCGAACCTTAAAGCGGTCATCTTGATGAAACAAAGGACAATAGTGTACAAGCATTCGAACTCGACAACTTTGGTGGGACTGATCGCACCTGCATCAATATCCCGTATAGGGTGGTCTCAGATTAACAGCTGAGTTTCAACGCAATACACGCCCAAGGAGCCACCTGTGCTGAACAGAGACAAGCTTGGGAAACGGAAAAGGAACGGCATCAGATGTCGGTTCCAGCGCTGGCAAATCAGGCTCGGGATCAGAACCCGAAACGACCGCAAAGCCGCCGAACGGATCAGCCGGCAGTTTCTTGGCGATCTCTACCGGGATTCCAACCAAGGTTCATGGCTGGATACTCCGCAGGCGCAGCACATCGCTGACCGTATCGGGAAGATGACGGACCAGAACGCGTTATTTTTCCTATTGATCGATAGTTTTGACATGCCGGTGCAACGCGCGGCTTCGAATACGCTGAGCGATCAGAATTTTATTATCAAGTGCTTCCTTGAGGATGAGCACTGGAAACCGCACTACCTATATAGTGACTTGCGGCTCGACAACCCGAATATCCTCAAATGGCAGGCCAAGCGCATCGAATTCGCTAACCTGATCCAAGTCCCGACTGAAGAGGTTAGGGAAAGGCTGGCGGAGTTAGAGGCAGAGCATAATGCGCTTCACAAGGAACACACTCGGAAGGAAGACGAGCTGTACGAGATGACTTTGGAAGGCTACCGTAACATGGAAAACATGAGATAGATCGAAGGGCAGTAAAGTTAGCAACTCGGTCATTCGCGACTACATGGATTTAAATCTGGTGCAGGATGTGATTCAAGTGGGCAGGAGGACTTGCCTATGTCTGATCACTATTGGCTGACCAAACCCCAACTTGAGCGCATCAAACCTTACTTCCCGCGACCCCACGGAAGACCCCGTGTCGATGATAGGCGTGTAATTAGCGGAATCATCCACGTCATCCGAAACGGCCTGAGATGGCGAGACGCGCCTGAAATTTATGGACCGCACAAGACCCTCTACAATCGCTTTATCCGTTGGTCACGAAAGGGCGTGTTTGATCGCATCTTTAGCGGCTTGGCGGGTAGCGGAGAAGAACCAGACATCGTCATGATCGACGCCACTCATCTGAAAGCCCACCGAACTGCTTGCAGTCTGGCAAAAAAGGGGCTGTACCGCGCCGTATTGGCCAAACTAAAGGTGGCCTGAACTCCAAGCTCCATGCTCTGTGTGACGACATTGGAAGGCCGCTGGTTCTGTGCCTGACTGAAGGCCAACTCTCCGATCACATCGGGGCAAAGCTGATCTATCCAGCGATGCCAAATGCCAAAATCCTGATCGGCGACAAAGGCTATGACAGCGACGAGTTCCGACAAGCATTGAATGCCCGCAAGATTAAGGCCTGCATCCCGCCAAGATCAAACCGGACAGCGCCAAGCAGTTACTCCAAAAGCTTGTACAAGCAACGTCACAAGGTGGAAAATATGTTCGCAAAGCTCAAAGACTGGCGGCGCATTGCAACCAGATACGACCGCTGTGCACATACATTCATGTCGGCAATCTGCATCGCAGCAGCAGTCATCTTCTGGATCAATCAATGAGTCCTGACCCTAGNNNNGTAACCGTCCGGTGAGCGGGCGTTGGTACTGAAATCTGTTTTCTTAATTCTATTGTGCGAATTTCAATCCAGTCATCCCATTTTTTGACCAAGCGGCAGTTGCTTCTCTAGCAGGTTCATTACCAATGCTGATGCTGAGTTTTTCGCCTTCATTCATCTCTGCCCCAGAAATGCGTACGCCAGCTTCCGATATATCGCTGACAACTACATCATTGTGCCCGTCGGGATGATTAACCTTGGCACTGAGTCGGGTCGTTAGTCTCTCATATTGACGGCGGTTGTGGAGGTCTGCAGCGGTATCAAGTGAGTTCGACAGGTTGCTCAGAAGCTCCACTACAACGGCACTTGCTTCATTGAGCTCAGTTAGATGCATGAGTGCTTTCGGGAGATTGTCGTCATAATGCGCGTCAAGCGCGTCCTTGGCAGTCTGATGCACCCGTTGATGCGGTTCATGTAGTTTGCTGAACATGGGATGATTGATCAAATGCTCATTGTCCACCGCATCATACCATTTGCCGAGGCGGCAATTGTGGTGATCCGGTACTTCAGATGATTTCCAGTTGTTCCTGCCCATGACAGTGTCAAAAACACGTTTCTTAAACAGAATATGGTCAATCTTGGCCATTTCACATAGCGAACGCTCGGAATTGCCAATAAACCAGTTCTTGGCGGACTCACTGAACTGGTCATTGCTATTCTGAAAACCTTCCGACATTTCCAGCAGGAGTCGTTCATTTTCAACAGATAGATCAGCGACTTTTGAAATGATTTCAGCGATTTCATTGGTTGCGGATGTCTGCTCCTGTAGGATGTCTGAAATGCCATTCATCTTTATGTTAACATTGGAGACCTGTTCAGAAATCGTGGTCATGGTTTCAGCTGTTGAAGCTATTGCTGCTTCCCCTTCACCAGCGGCTTTTTCAGAATCGTTCAAGGTGTCGCGGATAAGGCTCATGCCGTTACGCAGGGCCTGAATGCGTTGGGCTATGTTATCTGTCGACCTGGAGGTTTGGCTGGCCAGGTTCTTCACTTCGGATGCGACAACAGCAAATCCCTTACCGGCTTCACCCGCACGGGCCGCTTCAATAGTTGCATTTAACGCCAGCAGGTTGGTCTGTTCGGCAATATCCTCGATTTCGGTTAGAATCTGCCCTATTTGATCTGAAGCATTCGATAATTCTGTCATGCTGTCGGAAGTGGCGCTGATGGCTGTCAGCAAATTTTGAATTGCTGTCGTGGCTTTTTCCACCTCCGAGCGGCCTTCAAGTACTTTCTGATTACTCTGTTCGGCTTCACGGGCTGCGCTTTCACTGTTTTCAGCTATCTGCTCGACTGATGTTGCGAGTTCCGTTGCAGCAGTAGAAATGGTCTGGGCACTCTTACTTGCATTTTTTGTATTCGTTGTCAGGGATGCAAGGTTGAAAGCAGTTTTGTTTACATCAACAACCGTATTAGCCAGATTACGCAAGTTCTTGATTTCAGAATCATGTTGCTGCAGCGAAGATAGATTCTGCATTGTTTTTTCTTCATAGGCAGATGTTGCCAGCATCATGTCGATGTTGATGCGCGCCAGAACATCTGAAATGATCCGAGAAAGCTCTTGCGGACGAAAACGTAGTTTTGAGATAAGCCTAGGCACCAGACGCATCATGATCCAGGAGTAGGAAATTGCGTACCACCCCTGGTCAAGTCCAACCCTTTCATGAGCGATACCAATCATGTTGACACGTTCATGATATTTTTCGTCAAGTTCCCCCCCAAGCAGCAAGTTCCAATGCTCGAACTGGGCTTTTTTCAGGCCTTCAATGCGGGCTTCCTTGCCGATAATCTGCATCAGCTTGGGTTGCCGACTGACATGAATGTAAAACTCATCCAACAAGTCGCGGATAAATGGCTCACAATATTTCCATAACTTTGGATTCGCATTCAGATGTCCTTGGTCTTTAAATAAAAACTCTTCAACACACCTGAGAATGGGAGCGTTCTTTGACATGGAGATACACCTGTTCATGATCAATCAAATTTAGTTTAATTTGAGCGATTCTAGTTAACTTTTCGTTAGAGTTAGGATTAACATCAATTTGGCCGGAATTCAGAAAGTGTCCGCTCAGCCCCACCTTCCCGATATTGGAAAAGCCGGTTACGCTGCCAAGGCAGCGTAACTCCAAGGCATCAACTCATCCAGCTTGTTGATCTTGTGATCTGCTATACGGCTGAGAACATCGGTGAGCCAGGCCTGGGGATCAACGCCGTTGAGTTTGGCCGTCTCAATCAGGGTGAAGGCGACAGCCATGGCTTTGCCACCGCGTTGTGAACCGGCGAACATCCAGTTTTTCCTTCCAAGGGCCACTGGCTTGACAGCCCGCTCGCAAGTGTTGTTATCCAGTTCCAGAAAACCATTGTCGAGATAGGGCCGGGTCTTTGGCATCCGGCTCAACGCATATCGGATAGCTCTGGCCAGTGGCGACTTGCCGGAGATTTTGGGCAACTGCGCATGCAGCCATGTTTCCAGATCATCGAATACCGGTTTGGCTTTCCTCTGGCGAATGGCGCCTCGCTCTGAGGGGGAACGGCCACGCGCCTCTTTCTCGACGCCATAAAATTTGGCAATCCGTTTGATCGCCTCCTCTGCAATGGCCGAACCCTGGCTTTGCTGGACATCCACGAACTTGCGCCGGATATGCGCCATGCAGGCAACTTCCGAGGCTTTCTCCGCGCTGAACAACCCATTGAAGCCGGAATAGCCATCCGCATGCACCCAGCCCTTGTAGCCGGACAGGTGATTGACCGGATGTTGACCCTTTCGATCAATCGTGAACTGATACCACGCACCAGGCGGGGCCTGACCGTTCCATGGCCGCTCATCGCGAACATAGGCCCACACACACGCTGTTTTGGTCCTCTTGGTGCCTGGAGCAAGAAGCTTCACCGGGGTATCATCGGCGAACAGAGCCTGACCTTGCCGGACATGTTTGCCAATCGCATCGGCCAAGGGTTCCAACAGGGTCGTGGACTTGCCTACCCAGTCGGCCAGAGTGGAACGATCCAGATCAATGCCTTCACGGGCGTAAATCTGAGACTGGCGATAAAGCGGAAGATGGTCAGCGAACTTCGAGACCAGCACATGGGCCAAAAGACCTGGGCCGGGACGCCCCCGCTCTATGGGACGTGATGGCAGCGGGGTCTGCAATACGGCCTCACAATAAGAGCAGGCCATGCGCGGCCGGACGAAGCGGTTCACCACAAACCGGCCCGGCACGTATTCCAGTTCCTCGGTGACGTCCTCGCCAAGTGTCTTCAGCTCGCCGCCGCATTTGCTGCAATTATCGCCGGGGTTAAGAACCTGTTCCTTGCGCTCCAGATGATCAGGTAAAGGTTTGCGCTTCGGCTTCTTCTTCGGCTCAGACGCTTCAGATTCAGGGGTGTCAGTCTCATCAGCCCCGAGTGCTATCTCCTCATTCTCAACAAACAGATGAAGTTGATCGAGGCTTTCCGATTTGCCTCCAAACCTGTGGCGATTGTGACCTGCAAGCTGGTGTTTAAGGTCGGCAATCTTCAGATCCCGGTTCTTCAATTCCGTGGCCAGAAGCGTCACCAGATCCTTCAGTTTGGTGGGATCATCAGGCAGTGATTTGAGGTCGTTTAACATTGGGCATTGTATACCCGAAACGACGGCACACGGGAATCCAGAAACGGCCTGCAAGCATGATATTTATCGGAAAATTCTTCCAGTCCTATCCGGCCTGAAGCGGTCTCCACGTTCTTTGTGGAATGCGCCAGTCAATGCCCTCAAGCAGCATCGCCAGTTGTGCCGCTGTCACGCTGACCTTGCCATCCCTGGCGGCGCGCCAGACAAACCGCCCGCGTTCCAGACGTTTGGAAAACAAGCAAGCTCCCTGACTATCCCACCAGATAATCTTGATGAGATCACCGCGCCGTCCCCGGAAGACAAACAGATGGCCACTGAACGGATCGACCTCCAACGTCTTCTCCGCCTGGGCCGCAAGAGTGTTGAACCCGCGCCGCATATCGGTCACACCGGCCGCCAGCCACACCCTTGTATTGGCCGGAACCGGGATCAAGACACCAGTCCCTTCAACAGACAGGCAAGTGCATCGCCATCAAAGCTGCCCTCAATCGTCAGCCGGTGGCCATTGACTAGTTCAATCTCGATACGGTTGTTGGTATGATGAGCGGGGTATGTATCAGGCTGCGGCGGTGCCGGGGTCATATCCGTGGCAGAAACTTCCACCGGCAGAAAAACCGTTTCCCCGGCCTCCGACACGTCAGTTTTGAACCGCAGGTCCTTCAACCAGTTGAAAATCAAATTCGCGTTCATCGAATAGCGCCGGGCAACCTGGGCAACCGATACACCGGGCACACGCGTCTGCTCACATATCGAGCGCTTTTCCTCGACGCTCCAACGTCGACGTACCCGCTTATTTGCCATTCCGGCGCCTCGTAGTGTCCATTTAATCCTAGCGGACACTAAACCACGTCATCCTCCTGCGTTAGGTGGGTCACACCGGACGCTTACGGTAGCCACGCATCTCAGCTATTCATTCCAGTCCCGGGCAACCCGGATAACGGAGCATGAGCTAGGTCGATGGGTATCCGCCAAACACCCAGAAATTCATTATCAGGAACGTCGAGACTGGCACTAAGGCAGCCGCCAGAAATGCCCCGAATATATAGGGCATACCCAACCAGTTCACGACCATGAGCATACAACCAAAACTGATCATCAGATTAAATGCATGAAGAACAAGAAATTTGGATATCTCAGGGGTTCTAGTTGCTTGTGAGCGGAAAGTGAAATTGCGATGCGCGTAATAATTGATAACGAGAGCGCACAGATAACTCAGCACTGCGGCTTGCTGGCTTGTTATTGAAGCAATTTCGACAAATAGAATTACAAACAGGACATAGAGAAGGCTGGAGGCGATACCTACCCATGTAAACCGCAGCAAGCGAAATGGTAGCCGCATATCCTTGTGAATTGTCTCAAGTCCATTTCGGAGTGATTTTTTCAATTCACTGACATCTTGTTCTTCTGGGCAACAATCGAATACTTGGCTCCAAATGGTAACCACATGACCATCGAAAAGGGTACTCATTTTCCGACGCTGCGGCCAGCAGATCCATATCCCCCTGGAGCTGTTCCTAATAGGATCAGAATATCTGAACTACCCCGCCTTTATGCCAGGAAAAACCCATGATCAGAACCATATTTGTGCAATTAGATATCCATCGCTGTTGAAAAAGTTTCTGCGTGGCTGTCAAAGACTTCATGGTGCTCCTTGATCTTTAACATATACTCACCCTATTGCCAGACACGCCAAGGTGCCTGCCCCTCCTCCCACATTTTTTCCAGCATGTTTCGTTCTCGTAATGTGTCCATCGGTTGCCAGAAGCCTTCATGCCGAAAAGCATTCAATTGGCCCTGCTGGGCAAGTCTCTCTAAGGGACCCTTTTCCCAAATTGTGTCATCATCATCGATGTAATTAACAACTTGTGGTGACAGAATAAAATATCCCCCATTGATAAAAGTTTCCGCGCTATTCGGCTTCTCGCTGAATTGCGTTACGCGCTTTCCTTCTGTTTTAACTACACCAAATCGCCCCATAGGCGCCACGGTCGTGATCGTAGCCAGTTTGTTCTGTGATTTGTGGAAAGCCAGCGAGCCTGTGATATCCACATTCGCAACACCATCCCCATATGTCATGAAGAACGCCTGATCATCCTTGACCAAAGGTTCAATGCGCTTTATCCGGCCGCCTGTCTGAGTCTCCGTGCCTGTTTCCACTAAAGTTATGCGCCATGGCTCAGAGCGTTCACCTGAAAATTCCAACCGGTCTTCACGGAGATCAAACGTCACAACACCAGCCGAATGCAAAGCATAATTGGCGAAATACTCCTTGATGACATAGCCGCGATATCCAAGACAGATAATGAAATCATTGAACCCGAAATGGGAGTAAATCTTCATGATATGCCACAGGATCGGCTTGCCGCCGATCTCAACCATAGGCTTGGGACGAAGATGGCTCTCTTCGGCTATACGTGTTCCGCGCCCCCCCGCCAATATGACAGCTTTCATGGTTTCTTCCGCCTGAAGTTATGCTCTTC
>PKTQ01000351.1 GCA_002869085.1 Hyphomicrobiales bacterium
AAAGACAAAGCGCGGTTTTGATTCAATGAAAACCGAAAATGCTCTGGAGCATCCGGTCTGATTCCATCAGGTCGGTGAATGCGCTACTGGGCCGCCTCGATCATCATGGGCTCGTCCTCGCCGCGCCCGCTTCCCGGCTGCATCTGCAGCAATTCGCGGTGATACATGTTGTAATAATGGACAAAGGCGTTCCGCGGCATCGGCCGGGCGAACAGGAAACCCTGCAAATAGTCCACCCCGTGACTGGACAGATAGTCGAACTGTTCCGGGGTTTCCACTCCCTCGGCGATCACGCGGATTCTCAACTCGCGGCTCATGGTCAGCAGCGCATCGACGATCGGCGCGGTTGGGCCGCCCTTGCCGATCGATTCGACGAATAATTTGTCGATCTTGATCTTGTCGACCCCCAGATGGTGGATATAGGAAAGGCCCCCATGGCCGGTGCCGGCATCGTCGAGCGCAACTTTCGAGCCGATTGACTGCAGCCCCTCAATAGTGAGCCGCGCCGCGTTCATGTCGTGCAGGGGTTGGCGCTCGGTCACCTCGAACACCAGATCGTCCGGGGTGATCGAGGAATCGCCGATCGGGAAGATCGCCTGCACATCCTCGATGATCTCGCTGCTGGTCAGATGCCCGGCGGTCAGGTTGATCGAATAGAAAAAGCCCGGATTATCGGTCTGGAACGACCCCATTTCCTCCTGCACGATCCGCATCAGCGAGCGGGTCACCTCGGCAATCTGCCCATTGGTCTCGATTTCGGGAATGAACAGATGCGGCAACATCAGTTCGCCGTTCTGCTTTCTCCAGCGCAGCAGCACCTCGCAGCCGGCAATGGCCCCGGTGCGCCCGTCGATGATCGGCTGATAGAACGGGATAAACTCGCGCCGGGCGATGCCGGTGCGCACCGCGCCGCTCAGCGAGCGCTCGCGCCAGCTCAGATCATAGGCCAGGATGCCGGTGAGGATGCAGAACACGAAGCCGCCCAGATAGATGAAAATGCGCAGATTGTTGAAGGTGCCGCCGGGCAGGGCTGCCGACGCCACCTCGACCGTCGCGGTAATCGGATAGATTTCCGAGGCCAGAACCTTCCGTTCCAGGCCGTTCTTGTCCGCCGAGCGGTTGTCATCGGTAAGGCCGCCGCCCTGCACCAGCCGCACCCCATTGCTCAGGCTGATGCCCACCTTTCCACTTGCCTGCAGATTGCTGTGCAGCGGGTTGTTGAACAGGGCCTGCTGGGTGACGGTTGCCTGCAGGCCATAGGCGCCGGGCAGGGTGCGGTTCAGGATCAGCGTGGTGCCATTGGGGTCGGGGGCCTTGGTGGCCGCGAACTGGAGCCTGCTGCCCTTGTCATAGACCGATTTCGATTTGCCGACGAAGCGATAATTCAGCCCCGAGCTGGAACAGACCAGAAAGCCCGATCCGTTGACGACGCCGATCTCGGAAATCGACGGGCGGGCGAGGGCGATGGTTTGCAGTTTCTTGACATTGGCATTGGTGCAGACCACCGCGCCGAGCTTTTCGGCCATGTCGATGCCGGTAATGGCGTCGGCCACGGTCTTGTTGGCCTGGGACAACATGATATCGGACAGATAGTCGACGAAGGCGGACTTCCCGCTCTGTTCGTTCTGATCCAGATGATAGCCGACACCCAACACGCAGGCGCCCGAGAACACCACGCCGCAAGCGACATATAAGATCTGTTTTAAGCGAAGGCGCACAAATCCACCCATGACCCCGTAACCGAAGCCTCATCATGGCCCGTCGGAGGTTAAGGATGGTTTTAAAATCAAACGGATTTATATAAAATTGTTCCGATTGGCCGCGCCCGTGATTCAGCCCTTTTTCGGCAGGTTGAGCCGGATATGCAGGTCGCGCAATTGCGCTGCCGAGACGTTTGAAGGCGCCCCCAGCAGCAGATCTTCCGCCTGCTGGTTCATCGGGAACATGGTGACCTCGCGGATATTCGGCTCGCCGCACAGCAGCATCACCATCCGGTCCACCCCAGGCGCGATGCCGCCATGGGGCGGGGCGCCATATTGCATGGCCCTCAGCATGCCGCCGAATTTCTCTTCCACCACTTCCGGCCCATAGCCGGCAATCTCGAACGCCTTGACCATGATTTCGGGCTTGTGGTTCCGGATCGCGCCCGAAGAGAGCTCGATGCCGTTGCACACGATGTCATATTGCCAGCCCTTGATCTCCAGCGGATCCATGTTCTCCAGCGCTTCCATGCCGCCCTGGGGCATGGAGAACGGATTATGCGAGAAATCGACCCGCTTTTCGTCCTCGTTCCATTCATACATCGGGAAATCGACGATCCAGCAGAACTCGAACCGGTCATGATCCACCAGGCCCAGCTCCTCGCCGGCGCGGGTGCGCGCCGCCCCGGCGAATTCGGCGAATTTGGCCGGAAGGCCGCATACGAAGAACACCGCATCGCCGTCATCCAGCCCGAGCTGCTCGCGGATCGCCTCGGTGCGCGCCTCGCCGATATTCTTGGCGATCGGTCCGGCGCCCTGGCGCCCGTCGCGGAAGAAGATATAGCCCAGCCCCGGCTGGCCTTCGCCCTGTGCCCAGCTGTTCATGCGGTCACAAAAGGCGCGGCTGCCGCCTGTTTTGGCCGGGATCGCCCACACCTCGACACGCTCGTCCTTTTCGATCTGGCCGGCGAAAACCTTGAAGCCGGAACCGCGGAAATGCCCGGTCACGTCTTCCATCTCAATGGGGTTGCGCAGATCGGGCTTGTCCGAGCCATATTTGCGCATCGCCTCGGCGTAGGGAATATGCGGGAAATCCTTGGTCACCGGCTTGCCGTCGCTGAACTGCTCGAACAGATCGCGCATCACCGGCTCGACCGCGCCAAACACGTCGTCCTGGGTGACGAAGCTCATTTCGATATCGAGCTGATAAAACTCGCCCGGGCTGCGGTCGGCGCGGGCATCCTCGTCGCGAAAGCACGGGGCGATCTGGAAATAGCGGTCGAAACCGGCCATCATGATCAGCTGCTTGAACTGCTGCGGCGCCTGGGGCAGGGCGTAGAACTTGCCCGGATGCATGCGGCTCGGCACCAGAAAATCGCGCGCCCCTTCCGGCGATGAGGCGGTCAGGATCGGGGTCTGATATTCGGTGAAGCCCTGAGCCACCATGCGCTCGCGCAAAAAGGTGATGATCTTCGAGCGCATGACGATATTGCGGTGCAGGGTGTCGCGCCGCAAATCGAGAAAGCGGTATTTGAGGCGGATATCCTCAGGATATTCCGGCTCGCCAAACACCGGCAGGGGCAGCTCCTGGGCTTCCGACAGCACTTCGAGCCCGCTCATGCGCACTTCGACCCGGCCGGTATCCAGATCGGTATTGATGGTCTCATCCGAGCGCGCCTCGACCCGCCCCTCGACCTTGATCACCCATTCGGCCCGAACCTCTTCGGCGGCGGCGAACATTTCCGCATCCGGCTCGATCACGCATTGGGTCAGGCCGTAATGGTCGCGCAGGTCAATAAACAGCAGGCCGCCATGGTCCCGCACCCGGTGCACCCAGCCCGATAGCCGGACTTCATCCCCGACATTGGTGTCGCGCAGCTCGCCGCAATTATGGGTTCTGTAAGTGTGCATCATGATGGCTAGGTTCCGTTTGCGCCCTACGGGCCGTCTGTTGATCGGTTTGCCGGTAAAGCGCATGGGTGCGCCGATTTGTCAAGACGCTGGCGCAAATTCCGTCCCGGGATGCATTTTGGAGGGGGCGGCGGCAATGTCCGGCTTCATTTTACCGAAGATTGGCTTTATACAAGTCTGCATGGATATTATCAAAACCACTTCGGCGCTGGAACAGCTCTGCGCCCGTCTCTCCGGCAGCGAGTTCGTGACCGTGGACACCGAGTTCATGCGCGAGCGCACCTATTGGCCCAAACTGTGCCTGATCCAGGTGGCGGGCGAGGGCGCCGAGGCGATTATCGATCCCATGGCCAAGGGCCTCGATCTCGCCGCCTTTTACGACCTGATGTCGAACGAGGCCATTCTGAAGGTGTTTCACGCCGCCCGCCAGGATATCGAGATTTTCTATCACGCCTCCGGGCGCATCCCGCATCCGCTGTTCGACAGCCAGGTCGCGGCCATGGTGTGCGGTTTCGGCGATCAGGTCGGCTATGAGGCCCTGATCCGCCGCCTCACCGGCGGGCGCGTCGACAAGGGCTCGCGCTTCACCGACTGGGCGCACCGGCCGCTCAGCGACAAGCAGCTCGACTATGCGCTGGCCGATGTCACCCATCTGCGCGAGGCCTATCCCAAGCTGAAGGCTCTGCTGAAGGAAAATGGCCGCGCCCATTGGCTGGCTGAGGAAATGGCGGTGCTGGAATCGCCGGCCACCTATCGCACCGAGCCCGAGGATGCCTGGCGGCGGATGAAACTGCGCAATCCCAGCAAGAAGGTGCAGGGCATCCTGATCGAGCTGGCCGCCTGGCGCGAGCGCATGGCCCAGTCCCGCGATATTCCGCGCGGGCGGGTGCTGAAGGATGAGGTGCTGATGGCCATTGCCGCCCATCCGCCCCGCACCGGCGCCGAGCTTGAAAAGATCCGCGGCGTCTCGCACGGCTTTTCCCGCTCCAACATCGCGCCGGGTCTGCTGGAATCGGTCGAGCGCGGGCTGGAACTGGCCAAGGGCGATCTGCCGGTGATCAAATCCGGCAAGCCGGCCAAGCCGGCCCCCGGCGCGGTTGCCGAAATGCTGAAAGTGGTGCTCAAGCTGGTGGCCGAGGAACACGGGGTCGCGGCGCGGCTCATTGCCAGCGCCGCCGATATCGACCATATCGCCGCCGATGACGAAGCCGATGTGCCGGCCCTGCATGGCTGGCGCCGCGAGCTTTACGGCGAGCAGGCCCTGGCGATGAAACGCGGCGAATTATGCCTGATCCTGGAGAATAACCGCCCCAAGCTGATCCCGAGATCCTGACCGCTGATCCCTGTATTGTAGTAGATGAAGAGGACATCCCATGTTTCGTAAACCCTTGATGGCCCTGACCGGCCTTTCCCTCCTGCTGGCAATCTCTCCTGTCCGGGCCGGCGAGCCCGATATGGCCGCCCTCACGCAAGAAGGCAAGGAAGTGATGATGGGCTTCGGCACCGCCCTGAAGGCCGAACTTGTGAAAGCCATGAAGGAGGGCGGCCCCACCAAAGCCATTCCGGTGTGCAATGTGGAAGCCCCGAAACTGGCCAAAATGGCCAGCGACAAGAGCGGCTGGGCGGTGGGACGCTCCAGCCACAAGCTGCGCAATTCCAAAAATACGCCTGATCCGTTTACCCGCGCCGCCATTGACGATTTCCTGGCCCGCGAAGCGGCGGGCGAGAAAGCCGACAAGATGATCAAGACCGCCATCGTCGAAGAGGGCGGCCAGAAAGTGTTCCGGCTGGTGAAGGCGATTCCCACCGCCAAGCCCTGTCTCAACTGTCATGGCGGCGCCGGGGTGAAGCCGAAAGTTGTCGAGGCCCTCGCTAAGCTCTATCCCGATGATGCCGCCCGCGGCTTCAGCGAAGGGCAGATGCGCGGTGTGTTCACCCTGAGCAAGGTTCTGAAGTAATCAGTGCTAACATCGGGTCCGGCGCGCAGCCGGACCCGGACCGGCATCAGGCCTCGATGCGGATTTCGCTGTCCCGGTCCACCAGATTGGCCAGTACGGCGAGGCGTTTTTCCAGCTTGTCGCCGCGCAGATCCTCCAGTGCCCGGGGCAGAACCAACACCAGCGTGTTGTTTTCATAAACCAGCCGGGTCTTGTCGATCACATTGGGCATCGAGGCCGAAATCATATAAGCGAGGCGCAGGGCCGCCCCCAGCATGCGCGCCCGCTGCAGCTCGCGCCAGTCGGCCAGCAGGCGCAGGCGCGGGCTGAGCACCTCGCCGATCAGCCCCTCATAGCGGTAGAACACGGTCAGCGCCAGAAAGGCCCGCCCCTGATGGTTGAGGCCGATAAAGGCGCCATTGGCAATGACGTTCAGGCTTTGCTCGCCGCGATAATCGGGATGGGCGCGCCAGCCGATATCCGCCAGCAGGCAGGCCGCGTGGCGCAGCCGCTTCTCATCGTCGGTTTCCGACGGGGCCATGCCGCTGACAAATAGCTGGTCGGTCCAGTTGCACAGCTCCTGGGCATGGCGCGGCGAGCGCGAGCGCAGCACCGCCAGGTCGTGACAGGCGCTGAGCAGCGGGTCCTGCAGGCGCTTGTCCTCATCCAGCTCGCCGTAAAGCACCCCCTCGCGCACGCCGGAGGCCGAGATCACCACATCCTCCGCTTCTGTCAGGGTGATCACCCGCTCCAGCACCGCCGCGGCAAAGGGCAGGGTCTTGACCCGCGCCGTGGACACACCGGGAATGCTGAGCAGGGCCGAGGTCTTGGAGCTCTTGACCAGCCGGGTCAGGTCGAGGACATCCTCGGCCGGAATGGTGTAGTAATGCAGCACATGCAGCGGATAATCGTGATGCAGCATGTGAATCCGGGCCAGCATGCGCCACGAGCCGCCGACCGCATAGAAGGGCAGGCCGCGATTGGCGGCCATCAGCGGCTCGTCCCTCAGATATTGATGGGCAATCTCCTCGGCCCGCTCAATCGAACCCTTGGCCTCGACCATCAGCCGGAGGCTGCCGAGCGGATAGGTCACCCCCTTGGTCAGCTCGCCCTTGGCCGCCCCGATCAGCTCCAGCGAGCCGCCGCCCATATCGCCCACCAGCCCCAGGGCCTCGGGAATGCCGGACAGCACCCCCTGGCCGGCCATCTGCGCCTCGCGCTCCCCGGACAGCACATCGACCGGCACCCCGAACGCTTCCCTGGCCTTGGCGACGAATTTGGCCCCGTTCGAGGCATCGCGCGCCGCCGCCGTGGCGATCACATAGGCCCGCCCCACGCCGATCTGATTGGCGATCAACCGGAAGCGTTTCAGCGCCGCGATCGCCTGTTTCATGTTCTGCTTGCCGAGCTTGCCCGTATCGGCCACCCCGTCGCCGAGCGCGCACAGGGCCTTTTCGTTGAAAAATGGCGACGGCGCCCGGTGCGGGCCCTCATAGACCACCATGCGCACCGAGTTTGAGCCGATATCCACCACCGCTACCGGCGCGGCCTGTTTCAGGCGGGAAGGGGTATAGGATTCGTGATAAAGATTGTTCATGTGACGTTCCGAATCTGAAGCTGTGTCAGTCCTGCCGGCTCTTCTTGTGCTGGCCGATTTGCGGCTCGGTGCCGCGTCCCGACAGGCTGGGATTGGTCATGAAATATTTATGGGCGTTGAACACCGCCTCGGATGTCTCGATCTTGATGCGCTGCCAGCTTCCGTCCGGGGTCAGCCGCCAGCTCTGCTGATTGTCCTTCAGATTGGCCACCATGATCTGGTCGAGCACCTGTTCGTGCACTGTGGGATTGAGAATCGGCACCAGCGATTCGACCCGGCGGTCGAGATTGCGCGGCATCCAGTCGGCGGAGCTGATATAGACCTTCGCTTCGCGCGAGGGCAGCTCATGGCCATTGCCGAAACAGCAGATGCGCGCATGTTCCAGGAACCGCCCGACAATGCTCTTCACCCGGATATTGTCCGACAGGCCCGGAATGCCCGGGCGCAGGCAGCAAATGCCGCGCACGAAAAGATCGATCGACACTCCGAGCGCGCTGGCCCGGTAGAGCGCGTCGATCACTTGCGGGTCAACCAGCGAATTCATCTTGGCCCAGATCTGTGCCGGCCGGCCCTGGCGGGCAAATTCCACCTCCCGCTCGATCCGCTTCAGCAGGGTCTCGCGCAGATTGACCGGGGACACCGCCAGCTTTTCCAGATCAACCGGTTCGGCATAGCCGGTGACGAAATTGAACAGGCGCGCCACATCGCGGCCGATGGCCGGATTGATCGTGAACAGCGACAAATCGGTATAAATGCGTGCCGTCACCGGATGGTAATTGCCGGTGCCCAGATGCACATAAGAGCGCAGATCGCTGCCTTCCCGGCGCACCACCAGGCTGGCTTTGGCATGGGTCTTCCAGTCGAGAAACCCATACACCACCTGCACCCCGGCCCGTTCCAGATCGCGTGCCCATTTGATATTGGCCGCCTCGTCGAAACGGGCTTTCAGCTCCACCACCGCGGTCACCGACTTGCCGGCCTCGGCCGCCTCGCTCAGCGCCTGGATGATCGGCGAATCCTGGCTGGTGCGGTACAATGTCTGCTTGATGGCCACCACATCCGGGTCGGCCGCCGCCTGGCGCAGGAAGCGCAGCACCACCTCGAAGCTCTCATAGGGGTGGTGGACGATCATGTCCTTATCGCGGATCGCCGCGAAACAATCGCCGCCATGGTCTCGGATGCGTCCGGGAAAGCGCGGGCTATAGGGGCCGAAGCTCAGCTCGGGCCGGCCATCGACAATCAGTTGCGAGCAATCGGAAAAACCGACCACCCCTTCCAGCACCACCGAGCCGCTGCCCGAGACCTTCAACTCGCCCGCCACATATTTACGCAGGCTCTTCGGCATCGAGGCTTCCAGTTCCAGCCGGATCACCGACCCGCGCCGCCGCCGTTTCAGGGCGGTTTCGAACAGCAGCACCAGATCCTCGGCCTCGTCCTCGATCTCGATATCCGAATCCCGGATGATCCGGAACGCCCCCTGGCCGATCACATCATAGCCGGGAAACAGCCGCGAGATGAAAAGGCCGATGGTGTTTTCGAGGCTGATGAAGCAGATCGCTCCGCTCTCACGGCGGCCCAGCACCCGGTCCGGAAAGCGGATGAACCGCCCCAGCGAATGCGGGATCGGCAACAGCGCGTTCATGCCGCGCCCGTCCGATTTGCGCTTCAGATGCAGCGCCTGGGTGAAGCCGAGATTAGGAATGAACGGAAAAGGATGCGCCGGGTCGATGGCCAGCGGCGTCAGCACCGGAAACACCCGTTCCAGGAAATAGTTCTCGATCCATTCGCGTTCCTTGCGGCCCAGATCCTCAGGCTCGAGCAGATGCACATTGGCCTTGGCCAGCTCGGTGCGCAGGGCTTCCCACTGGGTCTGCTGCTCCCGGATCAGCTCCCGGGTCAGGTTCTCGATCCTTTCCAGCTGCTCCAGCGGCGTCAGCCCGTCCTGGCTGGGCTTGTCCACCCCGGCCTGCACCTGCCCGTAAAGCCCGGCCACCCGCACCGAATAGAACTCATCGAGATTGGTGGCCGAAATCGACAGGAAGCGCAGACGCTCAAACAGGGGGTGGTTGACATTGCGCGCCTCTTCCAGCACCCGCATGTTGAACTGCAGCCATGACAATTCCCGGTTGATGAACCGCTCCGGGCTGGCCGACAATTCCTCGGCCTCCGTCTCCACCTCTGGGTCGGGGCTGTCCGGGCGCTCTTCGCCGGGCGCCGGGTTCACGCTTTCGGTCTGGCTATCCATGGGACGTGAGGGTACTTTCCAACGATACGCTTCAGGGTGAAAATAGCAGCACCGGGCGCAAAAGAGTAGGCCCTTGTGCCGCCGCCGGCTCCATGCGCCCCTTGCGCCGCGGGGCAGGCGCGTTATAGGCTCCAGAGCCGGCCTTAAAAAGCCGGGCCCAAACAAGCAGGCAATCAAGACCAAAAAACATAAGGAAGGCGGCATCATGTCAGAACAGGACAATCACATCACCGGCAATTGCGTGTGCGGCGCGGTCAGTTATCAAATCGAGGGCGCGCCCCTGTTCACGGCCCAATGCTGCTGCTCCGACTGCCAGAAGACCTCCGGCGCCGATCACGTCACCCTGTCCTTCTTCAATCAGGATCAAATCGCCATCAAGGGCGACACCGCCAGCTATGAAGTTACCGCCGACAGCGGCAATGTCATGACCCGCCATTTCTGCCCCACCTGCGGCGGGCGCCTGTTCGGCACCAATACTGGCCGCCCGGGCGTGATTTCCGTCACTGTAGGCTCCATGAACAATGTCGATGGCGTCAAGCCGATGGTGGCGGTCTATACGCAAGGCAAGCGCCCCTGGGATGTGCTGAATGAAGATCTGGTGATGCACGAAAAGGGCGCCCCGGCCAAGAAATGACTTCACGCTGGCGAACCCGGCACAGGTGAACTGGCCGTCATTCCAGAAAAAGCCTGGAATCCACATAGGTGTTCAATGCGCTGGATCCCGGATCAACCCCGGGATGACGGTGATCCTATGGAATGGATTAGGTTCGTCATTCCGGCGCAAGCCGGAATCCCTATCAGATCCACATCACCCCGCAAGATCAATATTGCTGAAGCCGGTTCATCATCCCACAAAGCAAACGGCCCGGTGAAACACCGGGCCGCTCTAAGTTGTCACTGCTAACTTATCGTTTAGCTGCAGCCGCTAGTGCCGCCGCAAGTGTCGCATTTCAGGCAGGTGCCGTTGCGCACCAGTGTGAAATTGCCGCATTCGCCGCACGGATCGCCCTCATAGCCCTTCATGCGGGCCTGGGCGACTTGATCTGCCTTGCTCGGGGCGGGGCTGGCGCTGGCGATCTTTTCCTCGATACGCACCGGTTCCGGAGAGGCCGCGGTTTCCAGCGCCGCTTCGACCACCACCGAACCGCTGCTCATCAGCGCCTCGGCCCGCGCCTGCATGGCGTTGACCTTGTTGTCATGGGTCTGGGTCGGCGTGCCGGGCAGCACCACCAGATTCTCCTGGCTGCGGCGGGTGAAGCCGGTGCTGATCACGCTGGTCGCCGGTACCGGCGAGGGGTTCTGGCCCTCTTTCTCGCCCCGGCCCATCACCGTATGGCCGATCTGATCCGGCTCAACATGGGCCAGGTCATGACGCCCGAGATAGGATACCGCCAGTTCGCGGAACACATAGTCCAGCAGCGAGGTCGCGTTCTTGATCGAATCGTTGCCGCGCACCAGACCGGCCGGCTCGAAGCGGGTGAAGGTGAAGGCCTCGACATATTCCTCCAGCGGCACCCCATATTGCAGGCCGAGCGAGATGGCGATGGCGAAATTGTTCATCATCGCCCGGAACGCCGCGCCTTCCTTATGCATGTCGATGAAGATCTCGCCGATGCGCCCGTCATCATATTCACCGGTGCGCAAGTAAACCTTGTGCCCGCCGACGACCGCCTTCTGGGTATAGCCCTTGCGGCGCTGCGGCAGCTTTTCGCGCTCGGACTGGGCCACCAGAATGCGCTCCACCACCTTTTCCACCCGCGCCGCCGCCGGCTGGTCCGAAGCGACCTTGTCCAGGGTCTCGTCGATCTCATCCTCGTCGCTGCCGAGAATCTGCGAATTCAGCGGCTGGCTCAGCTTGGAGCCGTCCCGATAGAGCGCATTGGCCTTCAGCCCCAGCTTCCAGGACAGCATATAGGCCGCTTTGCAGTCTTCGATGCCGGCATCCGAGGACATGTTGATGGTCTTGGAAATCGCGCCGGAGATAAAGGGCTGGCTCGCCGCCATCATCCGGATATGGCTGTCGACCGACAGATAGCGCTTGCCGATGCGCCCGCACGGATTGGCGCAGTCGAACACCGGCAGATGCTCCGCCTTCAGGCCCGGCGCGCCCTCAAGCGTCATGGCGCCGCAGCAATAGAGATTGGCCGCCTCGATATCCGAATTGTCGAAGCCGATCTCGCGCAGCAGGTTGAAATTGAAATCATCCAGCTTGCCGGCGTCGATGCCCAGGGTCTCGGTGCAGAATTCCTCGCCCAGCGACCATTTGTTGAAGGCAAAGCCGATCTCGAACGAGGTCGCCAGCGCCGCTTCCACCACTTCCAGCTTCTCATCGGTGAAGCCTTTGGCCTTCAGCGTGTCATGGTTGATACGCGGCGCGTCTTTCAGCGTGCCCCGGCCGACCGCATAGGTGATGATCGCATCGATCGCTTCTTGCTCATAGCCAAGGCTGGACAGGGCCTCCGGCACCGCCCGGTTGATAATCTTGAAATAGCCGCCGCCCGCCAGCTTCTTGAATTTCACCAGGGCGAAATCGGGCTCGATGCCGGTGGTGTCGCAATCCATGATCAGGCCGATCGTGCCGGTCGGCGCCACCACCGAAACCTGCGCATTGCGGTAGCCATTGGCCTCGCCGAGGGTCAGAGCCCGGTCCCAGGCCGACAGCGCCGTGTCGATCAGATCCCGGTCGGGGCAGGCCTGATGGTCGAGCGGCACCGGACGGGTGCTCAGCCCCTCATAGCCCTCGGCCTTGCCCATGGCGGCGCGGCGGTGATTGCGGATCACCCGCAGCATGTCCTGCGCATTGGGCTCATAACCGGGGAAGGCGCCGAGTTCGCCGGCCATTTCCGCCGATGTGGCATAGGCCTCGCCGGTGATGATGGCGCTGATCGCGCCGCAGATCGCCCGGCCCTCGGCGGAGTCATAGGACAGGCCGCTGGCCATCAGCAGCCCGCCAATATTGGCGAAACCCAGGCCCAGCGTGCGGTATTCATAGGACAATTTGGCAATCTGCGCCGAGGGGAACTGGGCCATCAGCACCGAAATCTCCAGCACGATGGTCCACAGCCGCACCGCATGGCTCAGCGCCGCGGCGTTGAAATGGCCGGCCTCGTCCCGGAACGCCATCAGGTTGAGCGAGGCCAGGTTGCAGGCCGTGTCATCGAGGAACATATATTCCGAGCACGGATTGGAGGCGTTGATCTGCCCTGATTGCGGGCAGGTGTGCCAGTCATTGATCGTGGTGTGGAACTGAATGCCGGGATCGGCGCAGGCCCAGGAGGCATAGCCGACCTGCTCCCACAGCTCGCGGGCCTTGACCGTCTTCACCGTCTCGCCGGTGGTGCGGGCGGTCAGATTCCAGTCGCCATTGGTCTCGACCGCCTTCAGGAACGCGTCATTCACCCGGATCGAATTGTTCGAATTCTGTCCCGAAACCGTCACATAGGCTTCCGAATCCCAGTCCGTGTCATAGGTGTCGAACTGCAGGTCGGTATAACCCTGGCGGGCAAACTGAATCACCCGATTGACGAGATTATCCGGCACCATGGCCTTGCGGGCGGCGCGGATTTCACGTTTCAGGGCCGGGTTCTTCTTCGGGTCGAAACAATCCTCGCCGTCGCCCTGGCAATAGACGCAGGCCTTCATGATCGCGGTCAGATGCTGCTTGCAGATCTTGGAGCCGGTCACCAGCGCCGCGACTTTTTGCTCCTCGCGCACTTTCCAGTTGATATAGGTCTCGATATCCGGGTGGTCCACATCCACCACCACCATCTTGGCGGCGCGGCGCGTGGTGCCGCCCGATTTGATCGCCCCGGCCGCCCGGTCGCCGATCTTCAGGAAGCTCATCAGGCCGGAGGACTTGCCGCCGCCGGACAGCTTCTCGTTTTCGCCGCGCAGATTGGAGAAATTGGTGCCGGTGCCCGAGCCGTATTTGAACAGCCGCGCCTCGCGCACCCACAGATCCATGATGCCGTTCTCATTCACCAGATCATCCTGGATCGACTGGATGAAGCAGGCATGCGGCTGCGGATGCTCATAGGCGCTCTCAGAGGCGGTCAGCTCGCCGCTCTGATAGTCCACATAAAAATGCCCCTGGCCCGGCCCGTCAATGCCATAGGCCCAGTGCAGGCCGGTATTGAACCATTGCGGGCTGTTGGGCGCCGCCTTCTGGGTGGCCAGCATGAAGCGCATCTCGTCATGAAAGGCGCTGGCATCCTCTTCCGAATCGAAATAGCCGCCCTTCCAGCCCCAATAGGTCCAGGCGCCGGCCAGCCGGTCGAACACCTCGGTGGCCTTCAGCTCGCTGCGGGTGCGTTCGCTCTCGGCCAGCTTGGCCAGCGCCTTGCCGTCCGGCACGCTGCGCCACAGCCATGAGGGAACCGAATTCTCCTCGACCTTTTTCAGGAATACCGGCACCCCGGCCTTGCGGAAATATTTCTGGGCCAGAATATCGCAGGCCACCTGCGACCAGCTCTCCGGGGCCTCGACATCCTCCAGTCTGAACACCAGCGACCCGTCCGGATTGCGAATCTCGCTCGCCGTCTTACGAAACGCGATATCCGCATAGGGTGACTGCCCAGCCTTGGTGAAATGTCGGGAAATCCGCATCTTTTCTGCCCTTCAAAAATGCCGGCCCAAACGATCAAAGCGCTCTGACTCGAGTGAGTCACGCTCCCTTGTCAGGCCGGATTGTGCCCGTGTTGCGCGGAGCCGAACTTTGATCGTATCCGCATTGTCATATTTTGGGCAACCTTATCCTACCGGTTACAGCCGGAGACAAGCCTCCTCGGTTCCCCCCTGTGCATAACTCCAGCGAGGGAATGCCCATATATGATTGATATTGAAAACTAACTGTTTTGACAGATGCCCGGTCGCCCCAAGCAACGGATTCGAAGACTATGGGAACACTCATGATCCGTCAAGACCTTGTGGCTGCGAAAACCGTACACACAACATATGGGGACAGGTGTTAACATAGCGTTAACATCGCGCAAAAATGCCGGTTGGCGGCGGGTTTGCCGGCCCGCTAAAAAAATTTCCGCCGATTGAAAAAAAATTCCGTGGCCGGCGGCATATATTCAAAACCCGTAAACTGTTTTTTCAAACCTGCGGCTTTAGGGTCCGGGACGGGGTCGATAGTCAATGAAAACATACAATATGAGCTATCCTCCCAATGCCTTTTCACGCCGCCTATCAATTGCCGATTGAAGCCCTGGATATCGTCGTGGTCGACGACATCCAGTCCATGCGCCAGATCTTCCACTCGGTCCTGATGGCCTTCGGCGTGCGGCGTCTGCGCTTTTATGCCAATGGCCGCGCCGCTTTAAATGAAATGGTCAACGATCCGCCCAATATGCTGATCACCGACTGGCATATGAAGCCGATGGACGGGGTTCAATTGCTGCGAAACATCCGCAAGGCCGAGATGATGCCGCTCAGCCTGCTGACGGTGATCATGGTCACCGGCTTTGCCTCGCGCAGCCTGGTTCAGGACTGTTTCGATGCCGGGGTGCAGCAATTTCTGGTCAAGCCCATATCGCCGAAATCGGTTTATGAGCGCATCCAGTGGATCTTGCGTGATTCGCGCCCCCTGGTGCGGCGCGGTGGCGGTTATGTCATCGGATCGCCCGTCACGGCGCCGGTCGCGGGCGAAGATGACGGCATCGATTTCCTCGACCTGGCCGGCCCGGCACCGGACGCGGCGGAGGAGCCGGACGAGTTCGCCGCCATGGCCGCCAATCACTGGCAGATTTGATTTTCGCGCCCGGTTGCGGCACTGGACATCACCCCCCGGCAATGCCATAGTCCAGCCAATATTGACATCCAGGCGGGCCGGACCGATGCGCTTCGTGAAATTCCTGATTCATATCCTGACATGGTGGAACAGCCAGACCCCGGGGACCAGATTCTACACCTGGCGCAAGGGCCAGCGCGTCGGCGAGGATGGCGAGGGCAATATCTATTATCAGACCCGCGACGGCAGCCGGCGCTGGGTGATCTATAACGGTCTGGCCGAGCCCTCGCGCGTTTCGGCCGACTGGCATGGCTGGCTGCATCACACGGTTGACACGCCGCCCGTGGACGAGGACTACCAGCCCCGGGACTGGCAGATTCCGCACCGGGCCAACTACACCGGCACACCCTATGCCCTGCGCCCCGGCGGCAGCCTGCAGGGCGGCGGCCGGCGCCAGAACGCCAGCGGCGAATATGAAGCCTGGTCGCCCGAGGGATGACCGGTACGCCCGGGGAGAATTGAGCGGTGAAAAGCAGTCTGGTTGAAACCCTGGTCGGCGCGAGCGTCATCCTCATCGCAGGCCTGTTCCTCTATTACATGTATAGCAGCACCGGCCAAAGCGCCGGCAGCGGCTATTACAGCATCACCGCCGAGTTTGACCGGGTCGACGGCCTGCCGGTCGGGGCGGATGTGCGTCTGGCCGGCATCAAGGTCGGCAGCGTCATCGGTCAGAAGCTGGATCAGGAAAATTACCGCGCCATTGTCAGCTTTGCCATCGCCAAGGGCATCAAGCTGCCGAAAGACACCAACGCCAAGATCGCATCCAAAGGCCTGCTCGGCGGCTCCTATATCACCCTGGACCCCGGCGGCGATGAGGAATTGCTGGCCGAGGGCGGGCATATTGTCTACACCCAGAGCTCGATCGACCTGATGAGCCTGATCGGCAAGGCGATTTTCAACTCCGATAAAAAATAGGCCTCTCCATGCCATCGCGGGAACAAAGCTGGTCAAGCGAGAGCTACCGGCGCGATGCGGGATTTGTCTCCGAGCTCGGCGCCGAAGTGCTGGGCTGGCTGGCCCCGCGCCCCGGCGAGCGCATTCTGGATTTGGGCTGCGGCGACGGCGCGCTGACCGCCAGGCTGGCCGAGGCGGGCTCGGAAGTGGTCGGCATCGACATGTCCGCCGATTTCCTGGCCGCTGCCCGGGCGCGCGGGCTCGATGCGCGCCGCATCAACGGCGAAGAGCTTGAATTCGATGCTGAATTCGATGCGGTGTTCTCCAACGCCGCCATGCACTGGATGCTGGATCAGGACCGGGTGATCGCCGGGGTTGCCGCCGCCCTGAAGCCGGGCGGGCGCTTTGTCGGCGAGTTCGGCGGCCATGGCAATGTGGCGGCCATCGTCACCGCGCTCACCTCTGTCGCCCGCCGCTACGGGCTGGATGAGCATCTTGCTCATCCCTGGGTCTTCCCCACCCCCGGTGAACATGAGGCGCGGCTGCGTGCCGGCGGGTTTACCGTCCGCCGCATCGCGCTGATCCCGCGCCCGACCCCGCTGAAAACCGGCATGAGGGCCTGGCTCGAAATTTTCCGTAAACCCATGTTCGAGCAATTGCCGCCCTCAAAGCGCGGCGCATTGCTGGATGAGGTCTGCGATCTGCTGCGCCCCGGCCTCTGCGATGATGCGGGCAACTGGACCGCCGATTACGTCCGGCTGCGTTTCGAGGCGGTCAGAGGGTGAAGTTAGAGCATCTTTCGATTATATAGAACCAATTCGGCTTATAATCTGCCGGAATCAGGGCTTCTGCGGCGGATTTTTGCCGCATTCGGCCTATACTCGAAACAGGCGAATCGTAACAAGGGTGCACCAACGCCATGAGGACAGCCAGCCTGATGAAACTCTCTTTGCCGGCGCTGCTCGCCGCCGCGCTCTGCCTGGCGGCAATGCCGGCTGCGGCCCGCAAAATCAGCAATCCGGTGGCGGTGTTTTCGGCGCTCGACAAGATCACCGCCAAGATCACCACCATCGAGGTTCCGGTCAATGTGCCGGTGCGCTTCGGCGCGCTCGAGGTGACGGCCCGGGTCTGTTACACCAGGCCGGTGACCGAAAAGCCCAAGACCACCGCCTTTGTCGAGGTCGATTCCCACCAGCTGAATGGCACGATCAAGCGTCTGTTCACCGGCTGGATGTTTGCCGCCAGTCCCGGCCTCAACTCGGTCGAGCACCCGGTCTATGATGTCTGGCTCAAGACCTGCAAGGCTTCCGCCCCGGCCACATCCGACCCCGGCAAGGCGAAGAAATCCCCCTGAACCCGCAGCGCCTCGTCCAGCAGGCGGTGATATTGATCGCGGCTGATCTGCCGGGCGCCGAACTGTTTCAGATGATCGGTGATGAACTGGGTGTCCAGAAGGGCAAAGCCGCCCGCCTTCAGCCGCGCCGCCAGATGCACCAGGGCGACCTTGCTGGCATCGCGCTCGGTGCTGAACATGCTTTCGCCGAAAAACACACCTGCCAGACGCACCCCATACAGCCCGCCGACCAGTTCGTCCCCCGCCCAGGCCTCGACCGAATGGCCATGGCCGCGCCGAAACAGTTCGTCGTAAAGACCGCGAATGCGCTGATTGATCCAGGTGCTGGGCCGGTCCGGCGTTGCGGCGGCGCAGCGATCCACCACCTGCAAAAAGGCGCTGTCGGTGCGGATTGAGAATCGGTCCGAGCGCACGGTGCGGGCCAGCCGGCGCGGCACGTGAAAGCCCTGCAGCGGCAGCACCCCGCGCGCTTCGGGGTCGACCCAGAACAGGTTCGGGTCATCGGCGCTTTCAGCCATCGGAAATATGCCGCTGGCATAGGCGCGCAGCAGCACCTCAGCCGTGATGACCGTGCCGGTGGTGCTGGTGCTGCTCATGACCGGGCTCGTGTTCAGGCCAGATTATCGAGATATTTTTCCAGCCAGTGGATATTATAGACGCCGTCGATGATTTCCGGATGGGTGGCCAGTTCGCGGAACAGCGGAATGGTGGTCTCCACCCCGTCGATCACGAACTCGTCCAGCGACCGGCGCAGCCGCATCAGGCATTCATTGCGGTTCAGCCCGTGCACGATCAGCTTGCCGATCAGGCTGTCATAATAGGGCGGGATGAAATAGCCCGAATAGACTCCGGAATCGAACCGCACCCCAAATCCGCCCGGCGGGTGGATATTGTTGATCCGTCCCGGGCAGGGCATGAAATTGGTCGGATGCTCCGCATTTATCCGGCATTCGATCGAATGGCCGGTGAAGCGGATATCCTCCTGTTTCAGGCGCATCGGCACATCGGCGGCGATTCTTATCTGTTCGGCGACGATATTGATGCCGGTGATCATTTCGGTGATCGGATGCTCGACCTGCACGCGGGTGTTCATTTCAATGAAAAAGAACTCGCCATTTTCATACAGGAACTCCACCGTGCCGGCGCCTTCATAATGCATTTCGGCAATGGCCTTGGAGACGATGCCGCCGATTTCGGCGCGCTGCGAGTTGTTCAGGGCCGGGGAGGGGGCTTCTTCCAGCACTTTCTGATGCCGCCGCTGCAGCGAGCAGTCGCGCTCGCCCAGGTGAATGGCGTGCCCCTTGCCGTCGCCCAGCACCTGCACCTCGATATGGCGCGGCTGGCCGAGATATTTTTCCATATACATGGCGTCGTCGCCAAACGCCGCCTTCGATTCGGCGCGGGCGGTGGCAAAGGCATGCGGCAGCGCCTCTGCGGTGGCCGCCACCTTCATGCCGCGTCCGCCGCCGCCGGCCGCCGCCTTGATCAGCACTGGATAGCCGGTCTCTTCCGCGACCTTCAGCGCCTCGGCCTCGGTCTTCACCTCGCCGTCCGAACCCGGCACCACCGGAATGCCCAGCTTTTTCACCGTCTCCTTGGCGGCGATCTTGTCGCCCATCAGCCGGATATGCTCGGCGCTGGGGCCGATGAACTTGATGCCGTGCTCGCTGCAGATATCGGCAAAGCGGGCATTTTCCGACAAAAACCCATAGCCGGGATGAATGGCGTCGGCGCCGGTGATCTCGCAGGCGGCGATCAGCGCCGGAATATTGAGATAGCTGTCCGCCGGCTTGGGCGGGCCGATGCACACGCTTTCATCGGCCAGGCGCACATGCATGGCGTCATTATCGGCGGTCGAATGCACCGCCACTGTCTTGACGCCCAGCTCGCGGCAGGCGCGTTGAATCCTGAGGGCGATTTCCCCGCGATTGGCGATGAGGACCTTGTCAAACATCGGGGTTATTCGATCACGATTAGCGGTTCGCCATATTCGACCGGCTGGCCGTCATCGACCAGAATGGCGGAAATCTTGCCGGAGCGCGGGGAGGGGATGTTGTTCATGGTCTTCATCGCCTCGACGATCAGCAGCGTCTGTCCCTCGGTCACCGTGGCGCCGACCTCGACGAACGGGGCCGCGCCGGGCTCGGGCGCCCGATAGGCGGTGCCGACCATCGGCGAGGTCACCGCGCCCGGATGGACGGCGGCTTCGGCTTCACCGACCGGAGCCGCAGGCGCCGCGGCCACTGCCGTCGCTGGCTCGGCGGCCGCGGGCAGAGGCATCGGCGCGCCCGCCGCCGGCATGACATAATTCTGCGGCGCGCAATTGCGCGCGATGCGCAAGCGCATGCCTTCCTGTTCGATTTCGATCTCCGACAGGTCGGTCTCATTCAGAATGGATGCAAGGCTTCTGATCAGATTCTGATCGACTTGTTTTTTCTTAATCATGTCTCACTCAATACCGCTCAAGCTTTTCGCCATGTGGCCAGCGCCTCCAGCGCCAGCAGATAACCCTGTCCGCCCAATCCGCAGATCATACCCGTAACCGCAGGGGAAACATAGGAATGATGACGAAAATCCTCGCGGGTGAAAATATTCGACAAATGAACTTCAATGGCCGGGATGGTGCAGGATTTCAGTGCATCATGAAGGGCAATGGAGCTGTGTGTATAGGCAGCCGCATTTAAAATCAAGCCGGCTGCCTGCTCTGAGGCCTCCTGCACCAGCGACACCAGTTCGCCCTCATTATTGGTCTGATGAAACGCGATGGCAAAGCCCAGCGCGTCGGCCCGGGCGGCGCACATCTCGCGGATGTCCTCCAGGGTCTGTGTGCCGTAGATTTCCGGCTCGCGCGCCCCCAGCAGGTTCAGATTGGGGCCATTGAGGATGTAGATGGTCCGGGTCATGGTCTCAGCAATATTTGCAGCCCCTGGCGCGCACTGTCTTGATGTGTTCGCGCAGCTTGTCGGCGCCAACCGCGCCGGGCACCACCACATCGTCGATCACATAGGCCGGCGTGCCGCGCAGATTGAGCGCCCGGGCCAGCAGAATCTGATCTCGCAGGTTCTTCATCATTGCCGGATCGGCCATGTCGGTCTTCATCTTGCCGATATCGAGCCCGGCCTCCTTGGCGATGCGCAGCGCCTTGGCCTCATTGGCCTGGCCGGGCGCCTTCATCATGGCGGTGTGATATTCCATATATTTGCCCTGGCGGCCGGCCGCCAGCGAGGCCCGCGCCGCATCGACCGAGCCTTCGGACAGAATCGGATATTCCTTCAGGATCACCCGCAGATTCTTGTCCTCGTCGATCAGGGTCAGCAGATCCTTCAGCGCCCGCTTGCAATAGCCGCAATTATAATCGAAGAACTCGACCAGAGTGACATCGCCTTTCGGATTGCCCAGCACCACATCGCCCGATGAGCGGAACAGATCATCGGCGCGGCTGCTCACCGCCGACGCCTGCGCCTCGGACAGTTCCTTGGCTTCCTTGGCTTCCAGCGCCGACATCATGTCGCGCAGAATGCCAGGGTTTTTCATCAGATATTCCCGCACAATGGCGCCGATCTGGTCGCGCTGCGAATCTGAAAAAGCCTTGTCCTGCGCCGCCGCCGGGCCGTCAAGGGGCTGGAGCATCATGAGAAAACCCGCCACGGCGGCTGCCGCGACACTGCGCAGTACAAACTGGATCATTCTATTCTCCTGATTTTTCTAACTCTTTATCATCTTTTGCGCTTGGTCTTCAACTTTTTCAGAGCCAGGATATCCGACGCCCTGAGCCAGGCGGGCGTTCCTTTGCGCAGTTTTGACTGGGCGCGCTTGGCCTGGGTATAGGCCAGGGAGGTGTTGCCCTGGCGCAGGAACCGCTCGGCCGAATTGAGCTGGGCCAGCGCGATATTGCCCTTTTTGGCAAAGGCCTCGGCCAGCAGCCGATAGGGCTCGCTGTTATTGCGCTCGCTCAGCAGCGCCTTGTTCAGATGCCGGATCGCCAGATCCGGGGCGCCCTTGCGCCCGCTGTACAGCAGCGCATGCGCCAGCATGATCCGGATCAGCGCCGCATTGGGCGCCAATGAAAGCGCCTTTTGCAACGGGCCGATCGCCGCCGCCGCCTGTCCCGCTTCCAGCAGCGCCTGCCCCTTCAACTCATGGTAATAGGGGTTGGAGGGCTGCGAGCGGATCAATTGGTCGATCTCCCGCGCCGCCCGGCGGATGCCGGAATTGCGATAGGTGGCGATGGCGCGGGCATAACGGGCCGGCAGGCTCTTGTCGCTGCTTTTATATTTGCGCTGCACGCTGCCAAGGCCCTTGGTGAAGCCATAGAGCTTGGCCTTCATCAGATCATGGCGCAATTGCAGCTCAGCCGAATCCTTTTTGTCATAATAAGGGCTGGCCTTGGCCCGCCGCTCCATCAGCCCCATGCGGCTGCGCGGAGTGGGGTGGCTCAGGGCGTAAGGGTCGGCATATTTCAAGGTCACCATCATCTGATTGGCCAGCTTGTTGAACACCGTGTTCATGCCCTTGGCCGATTGGCGCGTGCGCTTCAGATAGGTCATGGCGGCCTGGTCCGCCGAGGCCTCCTGCACCCGCCGATAGGCGAGAAAATTGCGCATCAGCATATGCTGCCCGCCCTGCATGATGCCGACGCCCGCCGAGACGCCCTGGTTCGAGCCGCTGGCCCCTGCCGCCACCGCGGCGGCGGTACCGAGCAGCATGGTGATGATCTGGGCCGTCGAGGCGCGCCGGATCTGCTCGCGCAATTGTGACAGATGCCCGCCGGTGATATGGCCGGTTTCATGGGCAATGACGCCGATCACCTCATTGGGCGTGTCCGATTCCAGCAGCAGGCCGGTGAAGATGAACATGCGGTTGTGATCGGTGACAAAGGCGTTGATCGCCGGATCATCGACCAGAATCACCCGGATCGAATTCGGATTGAGCCCCGCCGCCCGCAGGATCGGTCTGGCATAGTCGCGCAGCAGGGTTTCGATTTCCGCATCGCGCAGAATGCGCTGGCCGGCCAGGGCGCTGCCGGCCAGATTGAACAGCACCATGGCCATCATCCCGAGCGCCATGGCCGTCACGCGAAAAGCTTTTGACTTGTTGAACACCGGCAAGCTGTTTATCACCTTAGGTAACTGGCGCCATGCCGGCCGGCAAGACACCCGTGGCCAATCAGACATCACTATGCCCTGATTGGGACTGAATTGTGAAGAGATAGGGGCCATCAAATGTCATCTCAACCGCAACCGTCCCGGCGCAGCCGGATCGACCCTTTCATCGTGATGGATGTGATGCGGGCGGCGCGCGAGCGCACCGAAGCGGGCAGGGAGGTGTTCCACCTGGAAGTGGGCCAGCCCGGCACGAAGGCGCCTGGGCCGGTGCGCGAAGCGGCGCGCCGGGCGCTGAACCGGGACCGGCTGGGCTATACCGATGCGCTCGGCCTGCCGGAGCTGCGCCGCGCGATTTCAAAAAATTATCACGATCTTTACGGGGTCGATGTGCCGATGGAGCGCATTGCCGTCACCACCGGCTCCTCGGCGGGCTTCGTGCTGGCCTTTCTGGCCGCCTTCGATGCCGGCGGGCGCATCGCCATGACCAATCCCGGCTATCCCTGTTACCGGCAGATCGCATCCGCCTTCGCCATGGAGCCGGTGATGATGGAGACCGGTCCGCACAGCCGCTGGCTGCCCGTGCCCGGCGATATCGAGCGGGCGGCCGCGGGCGGCCTTGACGGGGTGATTGTCGCCAGCCCGGCCAATCCCACCGGCGCGGTGCTGTCGGATCAGGAACTGGCCGAGCTGATCGGAGCCGCCCGGCAGGCGGGGGCGGTTTATATCTCGGATGAGATCTATCACGGCCTCAGCTACGGCGCACCGGCCGGCACGGCGCTGGCGGTGTCGGACGATGTCATCGTCATCAACAGCTTTTCCAAATATTTCTGCATGACCGGCTGGCGCGTCGGTTGGATGGTGCTGCCCGAGGCGCTGATCCGCCCGGTGGAGAGATTGGCGCAGAATCTCTATATCGCTGCGCCCTCCCTGTCCCAGCATGCGGCCATTGCCGCCTTCGAAGCCCGCGACGAGATGGAGGCGGTCAAGGATATTTACGCCCGCAACCGGCAGATTCTGCTCAACGAATTGCCGAAGGCCGGCCTCACCGATATCGTACCGGCCGGCGGCGCGTTCTATCTCTATGCCGATATCAGCCGCTTCTCAGATGACTCGCTGGCCTTTGCCCGCAGGATGCTGGACGAGACCGGCGTCGCCGCCACGCCGGGGCTCGACTTCGACCAGGTGAACGGCCACAACTATATGCGCTTTTCCTTTGCCGGCCCCACCGAGGAGATAGAGGCGGCGGCCGAGCGGCTGAAGGCCTGGCTGCCCGGCCAGGCGCTCTGATCCGGAAAGGAGTGCGAGTGCCCGGCCCGCCAGCCCGCACCTCAAATGAAACGGCCCGCCCCCGCGGAATATGCTGCAGGGCGGGCCGATTTTGCGTTGTTCAGCTGCGCTTATAGGGCTTAAAGCGTCTTACTCTCCCGATGAGAACCGCGCCGACCACCAGCCTTTGCGCTTGGGTCCGGCCGGTTTTTCCGGGGCCGGAGCTTCCGGCTCCGCTTCCGCTTCCGCTTCCGCTTCGATGGCTTCGGCTTCGACGATCACCGGCTGGATTTCCGATTCCGCCTCGGGAATCTCCCCGCTCTCCGGCTGATCTTCGGTCTCGGCCTCTGCCGCCATTTCTTCAGCTTCCGGCTCTTCCGCCGTTTCGGCTTCCGCTACGGCCGGCTCATCCGCTTCCGGGGCCGGTTCCGCCGCCATTTCTTCAGCTTCCGGCTCTTCCGCCGTTTCGGCTTCAGTTGCGGCCGGTTCCGCCGCTTCCGTGGCCGGCGCTTCGGCTTCTTCGCTGTCGGCTACGGCTTCGGCGCCTTCCTCATTGTCGGCGGCGGCGTTCCTGATGCCGCGCCGGCGCGGGCGCCTGGAGCGGCTGCGGCGCTTGGGCTTGCTGTCGGTCTCCGCTCCGTCATCCGCCTCGGCGGTTTCGGCTTCGGCGTTCACCGGCTCGCCGCCTTCGGCCTCATCGGTTTCGGTGGCCGCGTTCTCGGCAATGGCTTCGTCCTCGGCGCCGTTGTCGCGCTTGTTCTTGCGCCCGCCGCGTTTGCCACGGCGGCGTTTGCGCGGCGCAGGCTTGTCCTCGCCGGTCTCGTCCGATGCCTCGGCTGCGTCTTCCGCCTCGATCGGCTCGGCCTCGTCATTGGTTTCGCTCTCGGCGATCTCGTTCTCGTTCTGGCGCGAGCGCGGCTTGCGGCGCCGGCGCCGGCGCGGGCGCTTGTCCCGGGTTTCCTCTTCCGCTTCCGCATTCAGCTCCGGCAGATCGCTGCCCGAATACACCGAATCCATCTGGATGACATTTTCCATCGACGCATCGAGAATGTCGGCCGACACATTGCCCTTGCGGATCACGCTATTGGCGCCGACCAGGGTATCGTCGATCTCGATCTCGATATGCACCCCATAGCGGCTCTCGATTTCGATCAGATGATTGCGCTTGCGGTTCAGCACATAACTGGCCACCAGCGGCGAGGCGCTGACGGCCATCGCCCGGGCATTGCCGTTCAGCGCATGCATTTCGATCGCCCGCATGATGTGCAGGGCCGAGGATTCCACCGACCGGATCAGGCCGGTGCCCTGGCAGTGCGGGCACACATCGGTGGTGCCTTCCAGCATGCTGGAGCGCAGGCGCTGGCGCGACATTTCCAGCAGGCCGAAATGACTGATCCGCCCCACCTGGATGCGGGCGCGGTCGGATTTCAGGCAATCCTTCAGCTTGCGCTCCACCGCCCGGTTATTGCGTTTTTCCTCCATGTCGATGAAGTCGATCACGATCAGCCCGGCCAGGTCGCGCAGGCGCAATTGCCGCGAGACTTCCTCGGCCGCTTCCGTGTTGGTCTGGCGGGCGGTTTCCTCGATGCTGTGCTTGCGCGTCGCCTTGCCCGAGTTCACATCGATCGCCACCAGCGCCTCGGCCTGGTTAATCACCAGATAGCCGCCCGAGGGCAGGGTCACCACCGGGCTGAACATGGCATCCAATTGGTTTTCCACATGGAAGCGCACGAAAATCGGCAGCTTGTCCTTATAGGGCTGCACATTCTTGGCATGGCTCGGCATCAGCATCTTCATGAAATGCTTGGCCTGCTTATAGCCCGAATCGCCCTCGACCAGCACCTGGTCGATCTCGCGGTTATAGAGGTCGCGGATCGAGCGCTTGATCAGATTGCCTTCCTCATACACCAGGCATGGGGCGCTGGATTCCAGAGTCAGGTCGCGGATATTTTCCCACAGCCGCAGCAGATATTCATAATCGCGCTTGATTTCCGCCTTGGTGCGGTTGGCGCCGGCGGTACGCACGATCACCCCCATGCCTTCCGGCACATTCATCGAGGCGGCGGTGTCCTTCAGCCGGTTGCGGTCCGAGGCGCTGGTGATCTTGCGCGAAATGCCGCCGCCGCGCGCGGTGTTCGGCATCAGCACGCAATAGCGTCCGGCCAGGGACAGATAGGTGGTCAGCGCCGCGCCTTTATTGCCGCGTTCTTCCTTCACCACCTGCACCAGCAGAATCTGGCGCCGTTTGATCACTTCCTGGATTTTGTAATTGCGCCGGTTGGAGCGGCGGCGGACCGGAACCTCTTCCAGCGCATCTTCGGCGCCGACCGATTCGACCGCATCGCCATTGTCGTCATCATCGGGAATGTCGAGCGGATCCTCGCCGTCGCCGTTTTCGTCCTCGTCGCTTTCGTCTTCGGGCGCTTCGTCCTCGGCTTCGTCATGCTCGTCCGAATCGATCGCCTTTTCGTCCTCGATCAGCGCCTCGCGGTCCGAGACCGGAATCTGGTAATAATCCGGGTGAATTTCATTAAAGGCGAGGAAACCATGGCGATTGCCGCCATAATCGACAAAGGCGGCCTGCAGCGAGGGTTCGACCCGCGTGACCTTGGCTAGATAGATATTGCCCTTGAGCTGGGCCTTGTTGGCAGACTCGAAGTCGAATTCCTCAACCCGGTCGCCGCGCACCACCGCGACCCGGATTTCCTCCGGATGGGCGGCGTCGATGAGCATTTTATTGTTAGCCATAATTGATGTCTCCGGACAGATGCGCTGCCTGGGCCGTGGCCCGGCCGTACCCGGCCGGAGCCGGATTGACGGTGAAGCAGTACATTGCCGTGGTGTTGGGCGCGGGATGCGGACCTGTTCCAATTCCTCGGCCCGAGGTGCTCAAGAGCGCCGTTGCGGGCTGAAAAAAAGGCGCGTCGCGTGACGCAGGCTGCCGTCTGTCCCATGCGTTTTGATACGGACCGGAGCCGGAAACGAAACCGTTCCCGGACGGTCATCCTTAATTTATCCGGCCGCGGGCCAGGCCCGGTCCGGCGATTGCATATTGCGGAGGGAAATACTGTTCATGTTCCGGTGAATATCATGATCCGGCACATGCGCTCCCGCCGCTGTCCATTTAGGGCACCCCTCCATCCGCGACCGGTGTTTCATTTCGTTATTGCCGGTCGGGAAATGCTTTTGGCAAGTCCGGGTGCCATCTGGATAAATTCCATCACTGTGTTCTATAAAGCGTCCCACGGCCCGATTGCAAGTCAAACTTGGCAAATAGTGCCCAGGGGCTCGAGCACCGTTCCGCAAAGGGAATCGTGATTTCCCGTTCATGGGAAAGAATGGGTTAACTTGCCTTTTTTATGTTACAAACTGATCCGATGATCAGGTGGGCGGCCCATTGGAGCCGCCCTGGGATTGACCGAGACTGACCAGGGGCAGCATGCCGGCATTAGCGTTTCCAACCAGTTTGATACGAACCGCGGCGTGGTTTCTGCTGTCGCTGCTGCTGCTGCTCGGCATGGGTCTTGCCGCCCGCGCCGCCGATGAGGCCATCGCGTCGGGTGCGCGGCTCGGCGGAGACGGGCAGGAAAGCCGATTCGTGCTCGAACTGGACAAGCCGGTCGCCTTTCGGGTGTTCACCCTGGCCGACCCGTATCG
>PKTQ01000310.1 GCA_002869085.1 Hyphomicrobiales bacterium
GGCCACCATGCGCAGCTCCAGCCCCTTGGAAATCGCCTCCTCAAAGAACATCTGCTGCACCGTGCCGAGGATCACCGCCACATCATAAATCTCGCTTGCCTCGCTGGGCGGTATCCCGGCTTCCATGTCCTCCGGGCCGCTGTCCTGCTCATCTCCAGGGCCGGTATCTTTCAGAACATCGCCCGACAGCGCCTCCATATAGTCGAACGCCTCGCATAGCCGCGCCCGCAAATGCGGCTCGGTCTTGTCGGCCATCGCGTCGAGGGTCATGCGCAGCGAGGCGATCGGCTGCTTCAGATCGTGCGAGGCTGCCGCCAATTGCCGGCGGCGCCGGCTGGCCAGTTCCCGCGCCCGGCTGTAATTCTGTTCGGCCACCAGCAATTCCTGGCTGCGCTTTGCTTCCTGCTCGAGCGCCGCCATTTTCGATCTCACCTCGCGCGCATGCATGCGCCTGAGATTGATGATATGGGCGGTCAGGCTGATCATCACCGACAGCAGCGCCACCGTATAGACCGCCTTGATCGCCGTCGGCATCAGCAGCCGGCCATCGCTCCAGCCCATCACCATGGCGATCAGCACCGCCAGGGAAAGTGTCAGCGACAGCCCGCCGACCAGTAGGGCGAAAATCTGGATATTGCCGTCCTGCCGGCGCCATTCGCGGCCGGCCAGCAGGCTCGTCGCCAGCATCAGCCCAATGAGCACATAGGCAAACAGCGCCGCATAGGTGCCGGGCGATATGAGCGAGGCGGCAAAGCCGGCCAGGGACAACAGCGCCAGGGCGCTGACGGCGCGCGCGAGCCTGCTTGCTCCGCCCTTAGGCGCCATGGAATGGCCGCATATGAGGAAACCGATCCCCGACAAGGCATATATCAGGCCGAAGCCGAAAATCTGATGCCAGTGCGGCGCATCGGGGGTGACGAAGCGGAACAGAAGCCCGTCAATATAAGCCATCAGCATCAGCGCCGCCGTGAACAGCAGCGCGAATAAAAGCCCGGTCAGGTTTTTCATGGCGGCATGAAAGCCGAAAAAGAACACCAGGCAGGAGATGCAGAAGGCATAAAACGCCGTGTAAGTGATGCTGGAACGAAAAGCCGCGCTTTGCAGCTCGTCGGGGGTGGCGAGGGTGAGGACAAAGGACTGGAACGGCCCGAATTTGAAATTGATCAGAACCGTGACAATTTCCTGCGGCGCGATGGTGAATTCGGTGCTTTTCAACCGGGTCACCGAATGATCGGTCTCGTCAAACGGCGCGAAGGCCGAATATTCGAGCAGGGTTTCGGTCAGGCCGCCGCTGCGGATCAGATAGATATGCACCTCGCTCGCCAGGGCCAGCGACAGGGTGAGCACGAAAGGGTCGGGCGCCCGTCCGTCATCCAGCGTGTCATTATGAATGTTCAGCCCGGCCCAAGCCTCGGGGGCGTAATTGCTGTCCAGCATCGAGCCTTGAAGCGCAGGCCCGAAACTGCCGGCGCGGTAGCGGCCCAGCACCTCTGAAAGCGATGCCTTCGGGTCGCTGTAATAGCTCATATAGGGGGCAAGATCGGCAATGCCCCGGCCCGGTTCGAGCCGGGCGCCGCCCGGGGGCGCATCCCCCGCCAGGGCCGGCATTGACGCCGCCAGCACGGCCCCGAAAAGTGCCAGCATGGCCAATAATCTGGCGCTTTTGAGGAAATTGAGGCACATTACGGCGAGGTGGTCCTGAGGGAGCGGTATGGTGAAAACAAGAAGATATTCAGCGGTCATCGCCGACGATCATGCCATAGTCCGCGCCGGGCTGAAAGACGCGCTGCAGACCCCGGGGCTGATCGAGCCGGACGGCATCGAGGTGGTTGCCGAGGCCGGTGATGGTCTCGCCGCCATTGCCGAACTGCGCCGGCATCGGCCCGATCTGCTGCTGCTCGATGTGTCCATGCCCCTGGCCGGCGGGGTCGAAGTGCTGATCGAGACCCGGACCTGGTCGCCGGACACCAAGGTGGTGGTGCTGACCGGCATATCCGCCGTCGGCCTGATCGGCGATCTGATTGAGGCCGGGGTGGACGGCCTGTTTTCAAAAGCCGCCTCCAATGAGGAACTCTATGAAAAACTGCCGCTGATCCTGCGAGGTCAGCGCCACATCGCCGCCCCGTTTCTGAAAAGCCTGGAGGACAAGCCCGGACCGGCCCTGCTGACCGGGCGCGAGCGCCAGACCCTGAACATGATCGTTTCGGGCCGATCCAACAAAGAGATCGCCCATGGTCTTGGCATTAGCATCAAGACCGTGGACAAGCACCGCACCAGCCTGATGAAAAAGCTGAATGTGCACTCCCTGCCGCAATTGATGGCGCTCGCCCTGCGCGAGGGCATGATCGATCCGGCGAGGGAACTGTAAGCCCGGATCATACCCCCCGCAAGGCGGCGAATTGGGGCAATGACCCCATGGCGGCTCTGCCCGCACGCCCGCAAACTGTGAGTCTGAAGCACTCTTGCGAAAGTCCAAAACCGGTTTTCGGGTAAGGAAGTGCGTCACTACAAAGAGCTAGAGCGCGGGTTGCAAACCTGAAACCGGATGCGTTCTGGATGCCCGATGGGGCACGCATGCCGGGCGCGCCGAAATCAGGCAAGGGCAGGGCACATCCCATGACGCTGAAAAATCTGTCGGCTGTTCTGATCATGGCGTTCTGCCTGGGCGCTCCGGCGCTGCTGCATGGTGAGGCAAAGCCCGGCGCCGCTGAACCCTCCATAAGGGTGCTTGAAAGCAGCGCCAATGATCTCATCATTCTCCGTCAAGGGCAGGGGCAGGGGGAGGGCGCGCAAAGAAGGCCGGGCGAGGGGGCGCATGACCATGCTTCTGCCAACCCGCCCCAGCCGTCCCCGGGCCGGGCCGGCCTGCCGGCCGGGATCAGTGCGCGGCTGGTGATCATTTGTCTGCTGAACCGCACCGGCCATGGCCGCGACGTGGGCTTTGATCTGCGCCGCGAGGGACGCCCGCGTTTTATCGCCCGGCCCGGCGGGCGGGTCTGCGCCAGGGTGGAGCCCGCCCGGCACAGGTTCTATTTCTGGAAGACGGACCGGCGCGGCCGTCTTGCGCCAACCCTGTCGCAGCGGCTCGAACTCAGTGCCGGCGCACGCATCGTCCTGACCTGGCTGCGTGACTAGAAGATCATTTTTTGAATAAAAACAATCAGGAAACAGGTTTTCCCCGAATGGGGGATTGACCCCATGTGGCAGGAGCTCCCGCTTTGGCATGCTCATTTCATCGAAAACAAGGACGCCGCGAGTGAGCGTCAATCTGATGAAAGGATGTCTCCCATGTTCACGATCAAGACCCTGAAGAAGATCACCAGGACCACCGCCCTGATGTTTGTCGCCGCCATGGTCGGTTTGACCGCCGCCGAAATCGCCAGCCCCTCCCAGGCCGAAGCGGGCATGTACAAGAAGAAAGTCAGATTCGTCACCCAGGGCGTCAACCGCGCCGGCCAGGCGCTCGAGCGGGCCGGACGCGCCGCCCAGGCCAAGCGCGGCATCATGCGCCCCATCGGCGGCATCATGCGCGGAGCCGGTCGCGGCGGGCGCAATCTGAGCCGCGGTGTGTCTCGGGGCATGAATACCGTCTCGCGTGGCACCAGCCGTATGGTCAGCCGCTCGCGGGTCGGCCGCGCCGTGCAGAAAGGCTATCGCCGGGCGCAGAATTTCCAGAACCGGGGCATCAACCGGGCCTTCGGCCGCTGCGGCGGGCGGGCGTGCCAGGGCGCGCGGAACGCGGTGCGCCTGTTCTCTCCGCTCTAGGATAAAGCAGAACGCAAAACGAGCCCGGCGGATCTCACATCCGCCGGGTTTTGTCTTTGAGCCGCGTGTCCTTTGGGTATCAAACAGCTTGTCCTGGCCGCCGCCCCGCGCGATGACGGCCTGTTCCCGCGCCGGCGCTATTTGCCGCGGCGGAAACCCTGATCGGCCCGGCGCATTTCCATCGGCGTCACAATGCCGTCCCCGTTCTTGTCGGCGATCGCAAAGGCATAGTCATATCCGCTGAAAAACCGGATCAGCCGTGCTGTCGACTGGCCGCTGGCCGCCATCGCCCGCACGAAACGGCGGAATTCGCGCCGGGTCAGCACCCGGTCGCGATTGGCGTCAGCCTTCAGAAAGGCCCTGACTTCCGAACCCGTAGGATTCAGCCTCTGGGCCTGGCCGGGCGAGATTGTCGCCAGCATGAATGCCGCGGCCCAAAAAACCGCCCGCCGGCTGATCTTGCGGATATCAATTCCCGGGATAGGTTGCATATGGGTCAAGACCGGTCATCCTGCCTGTATCTTTATTAGAGCAGTTCCATCTTGCGACACGGCCACGGGGGGGTCAAATTTTTTGGGCGGGCAGGGGGCGGATCCCGTCAGGCACCGCCTGCGGCAAAGGTCAACTGCACCTTGACCGATGTCGAACGGTCCGCGGCCTGCCGGAACGCCTCCAGCGCCTGCTCAACCGGATAGGTGCCGCTGATGATCGGGCGGACATCAATTTCGCCGCTTTCGATCAGCCTGGCGGCGTCCGCGAATTCGGAATGGAACCGGAACGAGCCCATCATCCGCACTTCCTTGCCCACGATCAGATTGAGCGGTACCGGTACATCCCCGGCCACGCCCAGCTGGACGAACACGCCTTGCGGCCGGATCGCCGACAGGGCCGAATGCAGCGCCGGCGCGGCGGCGGAGCATTCGAACACCGCATCGAAATAACCCTTGCCGGCCGCATAATCGGCCAGAGCCTGCGGGTCGCGGCTGCTATTGATCACCCTGGCCGCGCCCATCTCTGTGGCCGCCATCAAGGTGGCGTCATGAATGTCGCTGACCACGATTTCACCGGCGCCCGCGTGGCGGACGGCGGCGGTGCACAGCGAGCCGATCGGCCCCGCGCCGGTGATCAGCACTTTTTTGCCGGTGAGATCTCCGGCCACATTGGTGGCATGCAGACCCACCGCCAGCGGCTCGCTGCAGGCGAGCTGGCCCAGATCCGTTTTTGGGGATACTTTCACGCATTGGCCCTCATCCACCAGGATGTAATCGCGAAACGCCCCCTGTTCATGGGGAAATCGCATCGCCGAACCGAAAAACCGCATGTCGAGGCAATGCTGCGGCAGATCCTGGGTGCAATACTCGCAATGGCCGCAGGGGCGGCTCGGATTAACCGCCACCCGGTCGCCGCTATGGACCTTGCCAACATTCGGCCCGGTGCTTTCGACGATGCCGGCCACTTCATGGCCGAGGATGATCGGCTCGCGCACCCGGATCGGGCCGAAACCGCCATCGTGATAATAGTGCAGATCGGAGCCGCAAATGCCGCCGGCGCCGATGCCGACCCTGACTTGCCCGGGGCCGGGCTCCGGCACGCTCTGGGTTTCGATGCGGATATCATGCGCTTGGTGCAGGCGGCATATACGGGTTTTCATATCATGGTCCTAATCGAGCAGAACGGAAGGCAGCCAGGTTGAGAAGGCGGGCACATAGGAGACCAGCAGCAGCACGATGATATTGGCGAGCAGGAACGGCGCGATGGCCCGCACCACCGGCATCAACGGCAGTTTGGCGATATTGGCGCAGACAAACAGGCACACCCCCACCGGCGGCGTGGTCAGGCCGAGCATCAGATTGAGCACGGCGAAAGTGGCGAAATGCAGCGGTTCGACCCCGACACTGGTCGCCAGCGACAGCAGCGGCACAAACAGGATGATCAGCGCGGCGATGGTCTCCATGAACATGCCCACAAACAACAGCAGCACATTGATCAGCAGAATGACCAGAAACTTGTTGTCGGTCACCTGCAGCACCGCGCTGGCAATCGCCTGGGGAATGCGTTCCGACACCAGAATCCAGCCGAACACATTGGCAAAACCGACCAGCACCAGGATCGCCGCCGAGGACACGGCGCTGTCGATCAGGATTTTCGGCACTTGGCGTAGCGGCAATTCGCGATAGATGAAAGTGCCGACCACAAAGGCATAGACGCTGGCCACCACCGCAGTTTCGGTCGGGGTCGCCAGGCCGCTGAGCAGGCCGCCAATGATCAGCCCGGTCATGGCGATGGCCCAGAAGGCGCTGAAAAAGGATTTCAGCAACTCCCGGAAACCCTGCCATTCCTGACGCGGGAAATTTCGCCTGAGGGCGATGAGGTAACAGGCGACCATCATCGCCACGCCCATCATGATGCCCGGGACCGCCCCGGCCAGAAACATCTTGCCGACCGAAATCCCCGATAGCGCCCCGACGATGATCATCGGCACGCTCGGCGGAATAATCGGTCCTACCGTGGATGAGGCGGCGGTGACGGCGGCCGAAAAATCAGCCGGATAGCCGACCTT
>PKTQ01000429.1 GCA_002869085.1 Hyphomicrobiales bacterium
AGTTTCTTAACCGTAGCAAAATCCTCGTCCGGAATACCCATGCAAGGCCCGATGCCGTCACCGCCAGCCTCATATTCCTTGATCATTCCTATTATCTGTTCGTCTGTAAATCTGCGCTTCATGCTCCATCCTTTCCAAGACGGATCACTAACATCAATTTGGCTGAAATTCAGGGGGCTGGGTCAATGGGTTTGCAGGCGATCTATCAAGCCCCCAGAACCAGCGCGCCGCATCCTGATCACCGGATATATCCCTATCTTCTCAGGAAGATGGTGATTGATCGGCCCAATCAGGTTTGGTGCGCTGACATCACCTATATTCCGGTCCAGCATGGGTTTTTGTATCTGGTCGCCATCATGGACTGGGCAACCCGCCATGTCCTGAGCTGGCGGCTGTCAAATAGCATGGATGCCAGCTTTTGCATCGAGGCCCTTGAAGAAGCGCTGACAAAATATGGCAAGCCGGAAATCTTCAATACTGATCAGGGTAGCCAGTTCACCAGCTTTGACTTCACAGGCGTCCTCAGCCGGGCTGACGTCAAAATATCCATGGACGGGCGAGGTCGGTGCATGGACAATATCTTTATCGAGCTGCTCTGGCGTTCACTCAAATACGAGGCCGTTTACCTGCATGAGATGACAGACGGCTTCAAGGCCCAGAAGATCATCGATGACTGGATGGGATTCTACAACACCGAAAGGCCTCATTCCGCCCTTGACGGTAACACCCCGAAAGAGGCTTACTGGGCTATCCAGCAGGATAGAATGGCAGCATAATCAGAAACAGGAATATACCTTAACTCCGCTGCCAAACTGTCCGATTTCTTGGGACCACCTCACAGGTCAAGCCGCTTTTGTATAAGAATTGAAATCCATTGTTATGATTTTGTGATATTTGCGTGATCCTGTCGTGATATAAAGCCTCCATTTTTTATTAGGGGTGATAGATGGTTTGAAGTGACGTGCGTTGTCTAATAGCAATTAGATGTGTGCAAAACGCATAGTGCCATAATAGATTCCATGAAAATATCGGTGCAATCTATTCGATAAATGTAAATACAGATGTACCATATATTTGATCTTGTTTTTCTAGAGGGGCTTTAGCAATACTATTAAGGGAATGGTTTTTGGATGATTAAAACTACCATAATAGAATAGCAGGGGGGTCTCTTACAATGTATAGGTGTAAAAATACTTTAGCATCAAAATGTCCCTATATTTGTCCCATCGAACCATGCCTGCTTGACGCGCACACTGGGGTTTCTATACCGACAATCCATCGGAAAACCTTCAATGCCAACACATGTATTGCGCGTGAATATGTGCCTATATCGGGTTTGTGTGTTGTTGTTTCAGGTATTGTTAAAATCTCAGAACACACCAAGAAAGGAAAACAGCGGATTAAGCGGTTTGTGTTCCCAGGTGAGTTCATCAAATTATTTCCGTGGCACTCAGTACCTTCAGGTAATGTGATGGCACTCTCTGAGGTCCGTGTTTGCTTCATCGATTATCATTGGAACGGTAAAGAGGGTGAGTTCATTTCACCCGAAATAGATCGAGCACTATTGCGCGCCGCCGCATGGGAGAAGTATCACGGTGACCTTTGGCAACAAATCATGATGCACCGGAAACCATGTGATCGAATAATCTGCTTTCTGATTGATATTGCTGAGCGTTCTGAACATGCTAAATGCAACGACCGTACTATCGAAATCCCTATGACCCGCTCGGATATGGCTGATTATCTTGGTTTAAATCGCGAAACTGTGAGCCGAAATCTGTCGAAGTTACGGGAATTGGGATACATTTCGTTCTTGAACAGGAGTATCTGTGTAATCAGAAATATCGAGAGTTTGAAATCAATATTTGATTTTACTACCTATGTCAGCCCTTTTAAGGAGAACGACCTTACTACTGAACTGACATATTAGCCACTTTCCTAGGTGTGATGTCGATGTCCGGGGCCGCTCTGGCGGACTCCCACAAAAAGATGAAAAAGGACACAATGAAAAAAATGAAGCAGCCTCAGGCATTCATTGGATAATCAGGTCAGCACAAATTGGCGCACAAGGTACTGATTATTGAAGATGATCCGGATATAGCCGCGCTTATCCGGATGCATCTGGGGGATATTGACTGTCAGTGCGAGCGCTCGGCTGATGGCGAACATGCGCTTTCAGCCTACCGTGCTGCCCTCAATGCGAACCCATTTGATCTGGTTGTGCTTGATCTCATGCTGCCGGGCATAGATGGGCTTGAAGTATGCCGCGCCATCCGCCAGGAGAAAAGCTATGTACCAATCCTGATGCTGACGGCAAAATCCAATGAACTCGACAGGGTCCTTGGCCTTGAGATGGGGGCGGACGACTATCTCACCAAGCCGTTCAGCATCCCGGAATTGCAGGCCAGGGTCAAAGCTCTCTTCCGGCGCGTTGAAGCGCTGTCGGCGGCAACAGAAGCACCGGACCGCCCCAAGAACATCGTATGCGGCACCTTGCATATCGATGCCGACCGGCACCAGGCCTTTATTGATGGCAAGCCCGTAGACCTCACCGCACGCGAGTTCGATCTTCTCCACCATTTCGCCCGCTATCCCGGTCATGTCTATAGCCGCGCACAACTTCTGGATCAGGTCTGGGGCTATAATCACGAGGGTTATGAGCACACGGTCAACACCCATATCAACCGCCTTCGCGCCAAAATCGAAAAAAACCCGGCCAAGCCGCACTATATCCAGACCGTATGGGGCGTTGGTTACAAATTCGCAGAAACCCGGAAAGATTAGCCGGTGCTGAAAACACTCTATGCAAAGCTCTCTTTCTGGTTGGCTCTGCTGCTGATCATCATCGGCCTTTTATACGTTTTCATCAGCTACTTCGCTCTGCGCCAGCATTTGCAGCAGCTTGACCAGCAGCTCAATAAAAACCTTGCCCAAACACTGGTTGCCGACCGCAATCTGGTTAAGGAAGGCCGCCTTAACGAAGCGGCGCTGAAGAAGACCTTTCAGCTCTATATGACGATCAACCCCAGTATCGAGATCTACCTCCTCGATTTAGAAGGGAACATTCTGTCCTATTCGGCCGATCCCAAAAAGATCAAGCGCAAGGCCGTGTCACTCGCACCCATCAAATCGTTTCTGGTCATGGGAAAGCCCTATCCGCTTCTCGGTGATGACCCTCGCGATCACATGCGCCGCAAAGCCTTTTCGGTCACCCCGGTACCTTCAAAAGAAACACCGGAAGGCTATCTTTATGTGGTGCTGCGCGGTGAGCAATATACCGAGGCTGAAAGCGTTATCCGCGAGAGCTTTTTCCTGCGCATCAGCGTCTGGGCAGTGATCGCCTCACTGGCCGTGGGCCTGCTGGGCGGGCTGATCGTGTTTCGCCTGCTCACAAGGCGGCTGCATCGCCTTGCAGGACGAATGAAAGATTTCGAGAATTCCGGGTTCACCAGCCTCACCGCGTTTTCAGGTACGCCCGGCACCCGCACCGACGAGATCGATCAGCTCGGCACCACATTCGAACATATGGCAGACCGCATTCGCCAGCAGATCGATGCCCTGACCGAGAAGGATGCACAGCGCCGCCAGCTGGTGGTGCAGGTCTCGCATGATCTGCGCACACCGCTCGCGTCAATCATGGGCTATCTGGAAACCCTGCAGATGAAAGACACCAGTCTGTCAGAGCTCGAGCGGGCGGAACTGATCACGGTTGCCCTGCGTCAGGGAAGGCGTTTGTCGCGCCTGGTGGGGGAATTATTTGAACTCGCCGGGCTCGATGCACGTGAGGCTGCGCCTGTGCTGGAGCCCTGCTCGGTTGCTGAGCTGGCGCATGATGTCATGCAGAAATACCGGGTAGAAGCTGAAAAAAGAAGCGTTGCTCTGGATATCAAAGTGCCTGTCGATCTGTCTTTCGCCGCCGCCGATGCAGGCATGCTGGAGCGGGTTTTCGATAATCTGCTCGACAATGCGCTGGTGCATACCCCTGAGGGCGGTCGCATCGATATCGACCTTGCCCAGATGGGCGACACTTTGGAGATCAACATCTCGGACAGCGGCCACGGCATCGCGCCAGCCGACCTGCCCCATGTTTTCGAGCCATTTTTTCAGGGAACGAAGAGTTCATCCAACCCAGATCATGCCGGGCTGGGGCTGGCAATTGCCCGGCGCATCATGGAATTACATCAAGGAAAAATCAGCGTTTCCAGCATTGATGGACAAGGCACACGCTTCATCCTGAGCCTTCCGCTCGCCGGTTGATGTTATACTCTTGTTAGATATGGGTGATACAGGCGTCACTTTCCCTGTTTATATTGGCTGTCAATTGAGGAATTGCTCGGTCAAAACGGATGGAAGACATGATGCGAGTATTTGCAATACTGGCCCTGATAATTACTGGAGCAGCCGGATTGTTCTGGCTCTACCCCGACATCACAACCAAGCTGGACGACAACAAGATCTCCTACCAGAAAGGCACGATCCTGGAAGGTGACCGTGTCCGGATTGGTGAAGGCGGTGAGCAGAAGATCTTGTCGGTTGCGACTTTTGCTGGCGGCTGTTTCTGGTGTGTAGAGGCCGGGCTGGAGAATATACCCGGTGTTGTGAGCGTAGTTTCCGGTTATAGCGGCGGCGATGTGCCAAACCCAACCTACCGGCAGGTAGCTCGTAAAAGAACCGGTCATGCCGAAGCTGTCCAGATCTATTATGACCCGAACACTATCACCTATGAGGGGCTGTTGCAGGCGTTCTGGCGGGTCATGGATCCAACCGATGTCGGTGGTCAGTTTTCTGATCGCGGCACACCTTACCGCCCGGTGATCTTCTATCATACCAAGGCGCAAAAACTTGCTGCGGAACGATCTCGCGATGAGCTCGACAAGTCGAAGCGGTTCCCTGACCCCGTCATTATCCCCATCGAGCCCTACAAGAATTTCTATCTGGCAGAAGACTATCATCAGGATTACTCGACCAAAAATCCTGTGCATTACAGTTACTATACCGAAGGCTCGGGCCGTGGCCCCTTCGTCAAGGAAGTCTGGGACAAGGATTTGAAGCTTGATGTTTCAAAATACCGCCCGGAAGAAAAAGCCATGAAGATCATGCCTGTCACAGAGATCTCAGACACAAAGCCGATTGTCAGCAAAATGACCCAGCTCAAAAAACCGTCGGACAAGGAACTGAAAAAACGCCTGACGCCACTGCAATATGACGTGACCCAGAAGGAAGGCACCGAAGCGCCGTTCAAGAACAAATACTGGAACGAAAAAAGGGACGGGATTTATGTCGACGTGGTCAGCGGTGAGCCCTTGTTCTCATCAAAGGACAAGTACGAGTCCGGTACGGGCTGGCCGAGCTTCACCCGGCCTTTGTTGAAAAGCAACATCAGGGAAAAGATCGACCGCAGACTGTTCATGACCCGCACCGAAGTACGTAGCAAAAATGCCGACAGCCATCTCGGGCATGTGTTCGAGAGCGACCAGGCACCAACCGGCTTGCGCTATTGCATCAACTCGGCCGCCCTGCGCTTCATTCCTGCCGATAAGCTGGAGAAAAAGGGTTACGGCCAATTTACCGACCAGTTTAAAATAGTCGGAGCCAACAGCAAAGCAGCCCCTAGAGATAACAGCAGGTAGCAAAAACACCTTGCATGCCTATTCGGCACCGTATTCAGACGGCTTCCAGTCTCATGAGATTGGAAGCTCTCTACAAAGGGCCTTTGATGTGAGCCATCAAACCGGGGGAACTACGTTTCTCACTCCTTCTTCAAGTGTTTCAAGATTCGGTGAGCCGTGGCAACAGAAACCCCGGCCAAGGGTGCCACCTTACGAGCTGAGGTGCCTCCTGTGGCGTAGAAATCCTCAATCACTTTCCGCTTCATTGGCGCGACCTTTTTACGGCCATGCCTTTTGCCCTGGGCCTTGGCTCTTGCAATCCCTGCTTTGATATTCTCAGAGATCAGCTCACTCTCAAATTCAGCAAGTCCGGCCATGATCGTGAAAAGGAGCTTGCCGGTCGGCGTTGTCGTATCGGCTCCATCTTTCAGACTGATGAAATCAACATTGAGGCTCCTGAATGTGTCGAGCGCATTCACCAGGGCCTTTGTGGATCTGGCAAAGCGTGAGTAGCGAAAGACGAGCACTACATCGATCTCTCGGCGCTGTGCGAGCTCCATGAGGATCTGGAAGCTCTTACGCTTTGTTGAGCGTCCGGACGCCTCATCGATCAGCTCGTGCGTGATCTCAAATCCTCGGCGCTCCGCGTATTCTCTGAGCGGTAAAAGTTGGGTCTCAGGGTTCTGGTCTTTGTCGGCCGTCGATACCCTGGCATAGATTGCTACACGTTTCATAATGGGGAGTATATCACCGTACCAAAAAGAAGTCTTTTTGGTACAAAAAAAAGCGCGTCCGGAAAGCCTGAATTTATTGGGTTTTTCACGGGCAAATTTCAATAGGTTTTTGGTACGCACTTTTTTCGAGCGGATCCTATCAGTTGCAATCGGATTTCTAATTTGCAATTGTCACTAGCGGGAGCTGGGGGCAGCCCTCAGCAAGTGGTGGTTGTCTCCAGTCTATGTCTCTAGGCAACAGGGGGGAGACGCAATGTCAAAAGCGCTCGTAATCATCATCAATCTGTTCGTGCCAGGTCTCGGCACTCTCTTCATCGGAAAGATCATCCAGGCACTCTTTCAGCTCGCTCTGACCATTCTTGGCTGGCTGCTGATGTTCTCCGTTCTCTTCTCTTTCATCGGTCTGGGGATCTACGGCATCTCATGGATCTGGGCTCTCATCGTCGGGATCCAGTACCAACAAAGACAACCAGCTCCAACCGGCATTCAGAGCAGCTCCTCCGGTATTGGTAAACGTATATCGTGATGCACGCGCGCGCCCGTATTCCACACAATGTTGTTTAGATTGGATACAGCAAGTTCCTTGCTATATTGTTTCGGACTGTTAGCCCCCGGCTATCAGCCTGAAATCATTGGAGAATGCCGGAGCGTCAACTCCGTTAGAAATCCGGTACGAAATCCGGTTCAAAAAGTAGGGCAGCAAGTAGATGGGTGGGGCTCCTGACCTGGCGCTGTCAGTGACAACACTGGCGGCGCTCAACTTCATATATAAGTACCGCTACCTGACGGTAGCCCAGGTGGCAGGCGTGGCCGGGCTGAAGCCGAAGTCGGCGTCTGAGATGCTGCTGAAGGCGGAGCGGCAGAAGCTCCTCAGCCACTTCGGAAACACCGGGATCCGGGGCTACGGCAAGACCCCGAAAGTCTACTACCTGACGAAGCGCGGCCACACCGTCCTGCAGGAGGAGGGGGCCTTCCTGGGACTGCAGATCGCAGGCTTCAAACCAGTCAATGTGAATAGCAGGTGGTCGCCGCAAATGTATCACCGGCTCGCCACGCTCGATGTCATCCTGTCTCTAGAGAAAGCCTGCATAGAGATGCCGGAGTACGCTCTACCGGCAACTTTCGTCGAGCACAGGCGAGAAAAAATTGACGGCAAATGGGTTGGGGAAACAACCGATTTTGTAGAGGGTTTTGCAGGCGAAAAAATCGTCCCTGATGCGGGCTTCATTTTGGAGAATAAAGAGACCTCAAAACGGGCTCTTTTTTTGATCGAAGTAGACCGGGGAACAGAGCGCCAGGTCACGCGCATTCCGGAAGCTGTCCAACAAAGTTTCAAGCACAAGATCCAACAATATGACCGCTATCTCCTGGGCGGCAATTTCAAAACTCGATACCAAAAATGGGGTGCGTTCACACACTTCGTTTTGCTGGTCATCACGGCCAAACAGGGGAGGCTGGAGAGCATGAGAAAGAACCTCAGCGACCTCTCTAAGCAGTGTCATCAGTATTACCGCTTCTCAACACAAGAGGCGGTCACTGAGAGTTTCTTTCACAGCGAATGGAGCTCACGATCAATCGAAGACAATCGGCAATATCCACTCATCAGAAGGAGCACATGAGATGAAAGTAAGCATCACACACGAAGAGAAATCACAGGGCTTGGTTTTCAAAAAAACCCTCCACGGCGTGAAGCTCTCCGTCCAGTTCAATGATGAAGAAACAGCGATCATTGAGGAGCGCAACCTCAAAGAAGACATCATCATCGAGCGGGGAGCTCCGGCCGATGTTGATGCCGAGAAACATGCAAATAGGGGCCTGGTCAAAATGGTGGCCACTGCAGCCATAAAAGGACGGGATGCAAACCACTTTCACCTCACCATAAACAGGCTCATGAATGGGCCGGATCTGTACTTCTTTGAGACGCCTCTGGAAGCCAAAGAATACGAGATGCTCCTGAAGGAAAAACTGCCGGAGGTCAAAGAGTACATCATGGGCAATCAGGAAATGGGCGAAGACAGTAGCTTCGAGCTTTAATCATGGATGACGGCGTTCTCAGCATCGTATGGCTCGCGGTTTTTATCGCCGGAGCTGTTGTCTTAATCTTCCTTGTGGGCTTCATCATCATTCCCGCCGCAATCGCCGGGGGAGGGGTCTTGTACTACCTCAATAACCACTACTGGCCGAAGATGAAGGAAGAGGAGAAACAGGACAGAACACGAGCGCTCTATCAACAGGCGCTCTCCTGTGTGCAGACAAAAACCGATCTGAGACGCCGGCTACAACAAGCCGGCATCACGGACGACACGCTCCTGTGGGTGGCAAGCCAGCTCTACGACATGGAAGGGCTTACACCTCCAGATGAGCCGCCCGTGGTGGCAAACACAATCGAGGCGGCTCGATACAGGGACAAACTCTCGAAATACATCGAGAGCGCACAGCCAAACCACTACCGGGAATTTTCAAATGAGGTGGTTGATATCCTGGCCAACGAACAGGCAACAGGGGAGGGGATCTTCCACTCAAAATCGCTCCGCACTCCGGAGGATATCGAAGACCTTATTATCCGGTTCTATGACACTGAGGATTGCTTCAAAGAGCTCCGGAGGCGGCTCGATCGGAACTACAACGAGCAAAAGGGGATCCTCCCGACTAAATACAAAGGTGACAACTGCCAGTGGGATTACCTCAAAGACACGCCACTCCTCAAAATGGAATACGTCGAGCGGCGGGTCTCGCTGACCAATAGAACCCGGCACACCCACATTCTCGGCGCGTCCGGATCGGGCAAGTCTGTCCTCATTGAATACATCATCTCAAGAGACCTCACAGGCGACGAAGATAACTGTGTGGTTCTCATTGATAGCCAGGTGCAACTCATCCCGAAACTGGCTGACGTGCGGCTCAATACAGATGACGTGACCTTTGTAAATCCTAGCTGGAACCTGGCTCTAAATCTCTTTGATGTCGGCTACCAAGAAATGAAGAACGCCGGGATAGAAGGGGAGCGGCTTATCAATACGACTGTGGATCTCCTGGGCTTCGTCCTAGAGGGCATGATGGGGACGGAACTCTCCGATCAACAGAAGACAGTTTTCCAGTATGCAATTCAGCTCGTGATCTCGATCCCAGGCGGCAACATCTTCACCTTCTTCGATATCCTGGCCAAGGATGGCCACCTCAAATATGGCGCTCAAATCAAGGAATTTGACGAGAACACACAAGCATTTTTCATCAATGATTTTGGATCGAAGGAATACAAAATCAGCCGGGATGCAATCCGGCGGCGACTGCAGAGCATGCTCAGAAATCCAACTTTCCGGAGGCTCTTCTCAGCTACAGAAAACAAGATCGATATGTATGAGGAGCTCCAGGATCGGCGGCTCATTCTGATCGATACAAACATGCCTATGCTCGGCCGGGATGCTTCCGCATTCTTCGGCCGTCTGTTCATTGCATTGATCGTCCAGGCGTCACACCGGCGTTTCGATAATCGGGATAAAACTTTCAAGCCGGTCTACCTCTTCGTTGATGAGGCACATGAGTATTTTGATGCCAAGATCTCGGAGATCCTCGAACAGGCCAGGAAGTCAAACATAGGGCTTACTGTGGCGCATCAGAGCATTTCCCAGGCAAAAGAGATCCTGGATCCGCTCATGGTCAACACGGCAACAAAGATGGTCTCCACTGGCTACAAAAAAGATGCTCAGAGGATGGCGGAGAGCATGAGAACCTCTGCAGAGGCAATCCTGTCGCTACCTCAGTACAGCTTCGGCATGACCGCCAGGGGATTACCATTCACGCAAATAAGGGCGGTTCCGGATCCACTCAGCAACCTACCAAAGCGCTATGAAAAATATGAGCTGCAGGAAGTCACTGAGGCTCGATATGGCGTCACGTCAGAGGCGGAGAGATCCGAAACAGATACAGAGGTAGAGATCGATCCGGCTCCAGAAGAAACAGCAACCCCTGAGGCTGCTGCAGATCTGCCGGAAGGATCTCCGGCGCCAAAAGGCAACGGTGCAAAGCCTCCGCCTCCTGAGGATCCTCCAGGCGCTCCAGGGCTCGGAGATGTGGAGCCGATCTGACCTACAGCCGCACTCTCGTTTCTTTTCCGTGGCCGTTTATCCAGGGAAGGGCTGCAAAATCGGGTACAGAGCTCGCTGTAGGGCGCTCAGGGCGCAAACCGAATAGGATCTGACCCTTCACCCTCCGGCTAGAGAGCACCTCCTGAGCGAGCTCTACCGCGTTGTCACGGCGCTTTTCAGTTTCAAAGACGAACAGAGGGGTGAGGTAGTCGATACCCAAAAACTCTTTGAGGAGATCCTGTTCGATCGTGACCTCATACGTGAGTAGCTTTCTCAAAATTGACTGACCACGAGCAAGGGGAGTGTTTGGCTTTTGTGTCTCACTGCTGCAGTCGATCTCGTAGGAAAAAAACCGCACGTTCTTTCCCTCCGGCCGGTTGGAAAAACCAGTCCCGGCCAGGAAGTCAGGAGCGAGCCAAAACGCATTCATTTCATCCTGCCATTCAACCGGCACCGGCCACTTATGCAGTGATCGGATGGCGCTCTCGGAGGCGGTCTGAAAAATATCTCGATGACACACAAAAAAGCCGGTTGGATCCGCGGCCGCGGCGTGTGCCTGGATCATGGCGAGCTCTGAGATCCCAATCTCGTGACGGCGGATCTTTTCAGCGTCTTTGTGCCGGGGCCTGGTTATCCGGCGCGGCTTGAAATCGCTGCTGTCTTCATCCTGGATTTTGGATCTCAAATAAATGTCGATGCCTTTGTCCAGGAGTGCAAAAATCGGAGGCTTCCCAAGGGATCCAGTAAAGGTGTGAATGCACCCGGCGCGGGAGAGCGTGAGCAACCGTTGGCGCAAGCGCTTGCGGTTCGCGGGGCTCACCTTTTCCAAATAAGAGAGTTGGTCAAAATCGAGTTTGAGGTAGGTGTAGAGATACTCGAAGATCCGGAGATCTCGGTCAGTCACCACAAAATCACGGCCTAGTTTTTTACTTGCGTATCGTAAATCTAAGTTAGTAGAAATGCTTACTTCCATAGAGTGTAATTGAAGTATAGCTTGCTCTCCAGGGGTGAAATTTTTGCCGGTTGTTGATAGTAACAACAGTGTTAGATCGTCAAGATTAGTATTTATCCATTTTTACTTTATGATGATACGTATCAACTTGTTTTTTCTTTGGTCATTGCATCACTTTCAATAGGTCAACACTGGCCCCGTAATCTCTTCCCGCTCAATCCATTGAGGTAGGCGACTGTCAACCCACAATCTAAGTCGCCGTGAGTGAATGGAAGGCATGGAAACGCTGTCGGAAAGCGTGACGTGCTCTAGCTGATGGTTCTTCCGAATAACTCATCACCTAGCATCGACACTCGGGGGCAGTGTTGGACTATGGAAGGATATGATGTTGTTTTAGGTGAATACGAAAACTGGAATAGATGGCTAAAAACCGGGCTCCTTCGAGCTGACCGGCGGCGGCATTGTTACGTTCTCGGGCAGACTGGCACCGGCAAGTCAACACTCCTCCATTCAATGATTGTCCAGGACATTCACAGAGGTGAGGGCGTGGTGGTCATAGACCCTCACGGATCCCTTGCGGATGCTGTGCTTGCCTCTATACCGAAAGAGTGTGTTGGTGATGTCATTTTCGTGGATCCCTCAGAGACTTCTCGGCCGGTGGGGATCAATCCGCTCTATGGTGCCGCGTCACTCTCCCAGGAGGAGCGAGAGCGAAAAGCAACAAGGATCCATTCAGCAATCAAAGGGGTGTATGAGGAGAGCTGGGGAGCTGAACTAGAGCGGGTTTTGATGGCGTCTCTCCTGGCTCTGATGGATGCGCCAACCCTCCGGCCGACACTGCTCTCAGCTCTGCAGATCATCGATGACAAGGGGTATCGGGAGAAGGTCAAAAAGCACATAAAAAATCCCGCTGCATACCTGTATTTTCATAAGACCCTGGCCTCGTATCGCAAAACGGAGCTCGCACAAAAGACGAGCTCCACATCAAACAAGCTCTTTCAAATTGTCGCCAGTACGCACCTCGTCAACATCTTCGGACAGTACCGGCCGTCATTCGACTTCCGGCAGATAATGGATGAACAAAAGATCCTGATTGTGCGGATCCCTCAGAGTAAAATCGGGGAGATCTACTGCAGCCTTTTCGGCGCAATGATTGTGAGCGAGCTCTATCAGTCAGCGATCGAGCGGGGGCAAACAACAGCGCCAGGTGATGACCCGAACCAGGTTGAAGAATACGAGATCTCAGATTGCTACTTATACATTGATGAATTTCATAAAATCCGATCAGCTTCACTCGATGCGACCTTCTCAGAAGCCCGAAAATACCGGCTTAATTTAACGATTGCTCACCAGTACCTCGACCAGCTCAACCGGAACACTCTCAACGCTGTGCTCGGCAATGCAGGAACCACAATAGCTTTCCGGCCGTCTCCGGAGGATGCGGAGATCCTGGCAGGCCATTCAAAGGACTTTAAGGATCATGTCTACACGAGCCTTCACAACGGGGAGGTGATCGCAACACGCCTAGAAGGCGGGGAGCCAAGGCCAGGAGTGAGAGCAAAAACATACATGCTCCCCAGGTATTCAAACCGGCGTATCGAGCTCATAAAAAATGTGAGTGCATACAAGCACGGCCGAACTCGGGAGAAGGTTGAAAAAGCAATCAATCGAGAGCTTGGGATCACGCAATATCAAGAAGCGGTTGAGGCTGAGAAAAAGCGCTATGCCAGGATCAATAAACAAAAAAAATCCATACAAGAGATGGTCAAGAACACAGCCAAAAAATGGAGGATGCCAAAAAGTTGACAACTACTAAAAGTGTGGTGTGCAACCTTATCCACACCCGGTGGTTGCAACTATTTCTTATAATGGTAGGGATTTAGGCCAAAAATCAAAAAACCTCTCAATACAACGAGAGTAAGACAAATTAATTCACAAGTAATAATAATATGAACATTACTATACTTGCAACGCTGAGAGGGTGGAAAAGCTTCTTGCTGATAGCATTCTCCTAACGCGACAAGGTTAGAGCAACAAAAAAACCCGTGCTCATGAGCGGGCTTTTTTTGTGTCCGTCTAGCTGTAGATGCTGAAGAAAACAGCCAAAATTCCTGTGTTGATCGCAATCTGTCCGATCAGCAATCCAGCCATCCACATAGTTTGTTTGTGGAGGTCATCTTTTGTGACCAGAGTTTGACGCGCCTCCTCCTTCGTGAGGATCTCGTCAACCGCATCCCGCGCCTCTGCACGGTCAAAGCCCTTATCAATAAGAAGGTCGTATAGTTTTAGTGCTGCTGTAGACATATAAGTTATTGATTTATATAGGAAATATACCACACATCCCCTCCCCTGCATAGATCACAAAACTGGTCGTTTCAAGCACACTGCACTCAGTTTTCTTTGGCTGTTATGGAGGGCTCAAAATGGGCAAGAATGAGTACATTGATTTCAACCATGTGAAGGCACATGCAGATGTGCTGACCGTCCTCAAACTGCTTGGTATTGAGGTGAAAAGACAGGCGGGAGATGAGGCGCGAATACACTGCCCCGCTCCTGACCACGAAGACCGGCGCGCATCCTGTGATGTGAACGTCAAAAAGAAGACGTTTTTTTGTCACTCATGCGGCGAAACCGGCACGATTTTGACCTTGGTTTCCCATTTTCTCGGCTGTGACCTGCGGAAGGCCTGCAAAGAGATAGCCGGTATGTGCGATATATCGGTTTCTCCTCGCTCGCACCCACAGGCTCGCAAGAAGAAACAGAAGGCAAGAAATGAGGGTGAGGGCTCAAAACCCGCCTCCCCCAGGCCAGCGCCGGAGGAGGAAAATAAAGCTGATTTTAAGCCGTTTACAACGACTTTGAGGCTCGACACAGAACACAAGTACGGCAAGAAACGCGGGTTTACCCCTGAGGAGATCGATCTCTTTGAGATGGGCTTCCAGGATCGCGGATTAATGCAAAACAGGTGGTGTGTCCGGCTTCACGACATTCACGGCGAGCCACTCGGCTATTGTGGTCGTTACGCCGCGAAAAAGGTGCCGAAAGACGCTGAAAAATGGCTGTTTCCGGCCGGTTTTCCAAAACAGGACGTGCTGTTCAATGCACATCGGTTTTTCAAAACCGAGGCATTGGGCGTGATCCTCGTAGAGGGGCCATTCAGCGTTAGGCGGTTACACTCGTTAGAGCTCCCGGCAGTGGCTTTACTCGGCCGCTCAATCTCAGACGAGCAGATCCGGATCTTGCTCGACGAATTTGAGATTGAGCTGGTGCTCCTCATGATGGATGGGGATGCACCAGGGCGAAAAGCAGTGCCGGGGATGTTGGAGCGGCTATGCCGGGACTTTTACGTCCGGGATGTGAAGCTCCCGGACGGGCACGACCCCGAAACGGTGCCGGAGGATTTTATCCGGCAAGAAGTTTGGGGCGTGGTGTAGCGGTTCAGTGTCGTTTGTGCTGTACCGCCAACCGTCGGCCAGTCATGTTTCCTGGAGGCTTCGATCGTGTGAGCGATCGGAGATCCCAGGGCATAAAAACATGGCTGGAGGTTACGGCCGACCTCAAAGGAATTGACTGAGTTCTGCGAAGTCCGGAGTGTCCCGATTGTTGGAGGGATAAAATCCTTTGAGGTCGGGCGTAAGCCAGACGGTTGGCGGGGTTGAATAAGGCTCTATTGAGCCGGGAAATCCGAATTTCGGATTAGTAGGGGTAGGCTTCGTGCCTACCCTATTTTTTTGGCAATTTTGCCAGCAAAAACGCTGTTTTTGAACATAAGAAAACCCCCGTTTCCGGGGGTGTCTTTTACAGCATTATCGCTGTAGAGATCTCGCGGAGTATGAGCAAGATCAAAAACAATTCGATTGTTTTCATGAGCATTTTCGGCTGAAAAACAGCCTGAGTTTTTGGCTAATAGTGCTCTTTAGCAAGATGTGGTGCGACCAAAAGCCTACGTTGTTGGTGAAATTATACCATTTTGAGCCGTTTCTGTCGTATCAACTCACTCAAAAATTAGTTTATGGGGGATGTAGGGAAAACCCCTACTTCATTGAAGAGCAATTCAAAGAAAACAGAGTGTTGGCCGACTAGGCCAACTCCGTTTTGCGAGCTGTGCGAGCATGGCTTAACAGAGAGTTCGCCGGTAAGGCGAACACCGTTTAAATAGGCCGTATCCTGGTGAGATTTCCGCAATCTCAGCCTCCTTCTTCTAATATTCTATAACTTCTAAGCTTCGCAGCCGGAAAAAATTAGAAAAAACATCAAGTTACGAGTTTAAATATTAGTAATTGGGTGATATCCGCTTAGTTATTGGGGGTTTATTCAGTCCCAACTCTTAGAGATTGGGGGTGTTGTTCTTAGTTTTTGTGGTCTCTCCCCTGCCCTCCTGGGCGTTTCTGTCTTGCACTCCAGAAAAATTAGTTGTAGCTGATTACATGGCTAAGAATAAGGAGATTCGGGAAGATGGCCGCCCCAGAAACTAATAGTTCCCGGGCGTTTAGGACACTGGAGCTCAAACCCAGGCATGATGAATTAATCAAGCCGGTTGAGCTCATCGATATTGTCGGTGCTTCTTCCCTCACTCTTGTGGCCAGGAGGTTATACAACACGCTCATAGGCCATGCGTTCGGCAAGGAAATGGGAATTGAGGGCCAGGAATGGACAATCCCACTGAAAGAGCTGCGCGGATCTCACAAAAGCAATGAGCGGATTGAGGATAGTATCCTGGCGCTCATGAAAACGGTGGTGACGGTACGCCTCAAAGACGGCCGCACACGGCGGGTTCAGCTCCTCGGCGGTAACGACATGGGAGATCCAGACCGGCCGCATGGAACCCTCACCTATTCTTTTGATAAAAAACTGGTGCCGTTGCTCCGAGAAAGCACTGTTTTCGGTAAATTAGAGCTGTCGGTCATGAAAGCCTTCTCAACTAAGTACGCGTTGGCACTTTATGAGGCCATATCGCGGCGTGTGCGGTTGGAACACGTCTTTTCGGAGGTATTTACCCTGGAAGCCTTTAGGGAGCTCCTGGGCGTCCCTGAGGGCAAACTAAGCACCTATGGAAATCTCAACCAGTACGCAATCAAACCGGCGCTCCTGGAGATCAATGCAATGGCGTCTTTTGAGCTGCGGATCCTCCCTATTAAAAAAGGCCGCAAAGTGGTTGCGGTCAGAGTGGGTTGGAGCCTTAAAGATGTGGATGGGCTCAAAGCTGCTTTTGCTGAGGTGAAGCGGCCGAGAGTAGGACGCAAGGACAGGATTAAAAACAAAGTTGAAAAGGTTGTCCCTTAGCAAACCTCATTGCCGGTGTGATGGCACTCACAGTGCCGAATTGGCACCCCCCTACCCTTCGGACACACTGTCTGAAAATCGGACGATACAGTTTTCCACACTTTCCATTTTTAATGGTTTGCTGTGTATTATTCTTTGAGTATTTTTCTATGAGTATTATTAGTGTCAAAATATCTTACTTCTTGATGTGTGAATATTTGACATACGGATGTCGGATATTTTGACATCCCTTTGTCATTTCCCCTTATTTGTTAACACCTTCGCTTTTAAGTTTACCTCGTATAGGTTTGGCTTATTGAAACCTTGCCGTTTCACTTTAATAAAGCCTTTTGTACTTAATTCTTTGATGTAGGTGTTAGCAGTCTGCCGAGTTACACCAATGTCTTTTCCTAAGGTGTCTTGGCCAGGAAAACAGAAGTCATTTTCCCATGCGTATGAGAGCAACATGGTGTAAGCGAGCTTCGCTCCTGGAGAAACTTTGTCAGATCTTAAAATTACATTTGGCACCTGAGTGAAACCTCTCTGAGAAAAAGCGTCGGCACCTATGAGCTTGATGTTTTTTTCTAAAATTTCTCCAATTGGACGTGTCCCCATTGCCGATAATTATACACTAAATTTTATGCTCCTCCTCGTGGATCCAAGGCTCTTTGTGAACATCATCAACCACCTCCGCGTCAGTGATATTATTCTCATTCTCCTCCCCTGGTTCCGGTTGTTGAGGAGCTGCTAACTGTAGTTTTGTTTCGAGTGAGCCGATCTCCCTGCTCAGTTTCGAGACATAATCCATATGCTCTCCAATCTGTCCGAGGAGCTGCTCCCTATCCTTTTCAAATTGCTCCAGCCGTGCATCACGGACAGCCTTATCAATTTCAAGGGAGCGTATTTTCTCCTGGAGTTTTTCAATCTTCCCTTCGTCTTCAACTCCCCTACTCTCTTTTTTTGGTTGTTCCTCACCCTCCGACTTGTCGCGACTTGTCGCGACGTGACGCGTCAAGACGCGACGTGTCGCGTCATCTGTCGCACCAGATATTTCGCCCTTTTCTCGGAGTGCCGCAATCCGTTCACCAATCGATGAAGGATCGATCAAGAAGAGATAATTATCCCTGTCGGTCGACTGTCGCGTGTCGGGATCTACCTTGATGGCTTTGAGCTTCTGGCTGTGACAATAACGCTGAACAGTACGATCAGAGATTGACATTCCCGCTTGCTTGAAGGTGATAACCACCTCTGCGACAGAATGAGTGAACCTGCTCAAATCTGGCTTATCTTCTAGGTTTTCCGTGGGTGTCGGCCCCTGTCGCTCTTTGTCGTCGAGGGGTGTCGCGACGTGACGCGACGTGTCGGGTATGAAATTCATTAAGACCAGTGTAGCACGCAGAAAACTAGTAACTAGTTTTTATAAACATAAAAGTTAGTAGCTAGTAATTAACTCTTATAAACTATAAGTTCGGCAACTGAGAGACACGGAAAAGGGAAGAGCGGAGCATCAGAAATGAGCATCATCACTGTAGCCACGAGCAAAGGCGGCGCGGGGAAAACAACGGTCGCCCAGGTCATTGCCGGAGCATCATGTCAGAGGGGATTGAAGGTCGCGGCGATCGACGCCGACTACAACCACTCACTGAGTGACTGGGCAAACACCTTCGGCACATATCCCATAGAGGTACATCATGAGGTCAATGAAGCGAATCTCGTACCCCTCGCAAGTGATCTCGAAGACAAGCATGATCTGGTTGTGATCGACACGGCCGGAGCTGCCATGCAAGCAACTGTCTTTGCAATTGGCTGCGCTGATCTGGTGCTCGTTCCATCACAACTTTCGAGCTCCGATGTGATCGAAGCAGTGAAGACGATGCACCTCGTTGCGAGTGCTTCACAGATTACCAAACGGAAAATTGAAGCTCGAATTATTCTCACTGATTACCAGCCGCACACCAACATTGCAGAGCATTCTGAAGGGGAGCTCAGAGCAAGTTCGGTGCCGGTCATGAAGACAAAATTAAATCGTCTGGTCGGGTTCAAAGAAATGACATTCAACGGGGAAGTGCCCCTCACCGGAGTGGCTGGTCAACATGTTGTCAAACTGATGTTTGAACTCGAACAGATGGGAGTGATCCCCGCACAAAAAATGGTGCGTGTCTCGTAAGCTGCAGGAGATTTTATCATGACAAAGAAAAATATGAAATCGATCGTGAGCGCACTGTCACCGATGGCGGGTTCATTACCAACTCAGAACGTACAAAAATATCCGACCAAGCCCGAAATGGGAAGGGGGGCAGATGAACCAATTGTCCAGTTTGCATTTAGCCTACGCAAAAGTCAGAGGCGGCAACTGGCACACCTCGCGGAAGATCGAGACATGACCATGCGAGCATTCATTCTCGACGCGCTCAAAGAGCGTGGCTTGGATGTCACTGAGGAGGATATGCTCGATCTGCGCAAATGCAGGTGAACTCAAGGAGAGGGTAACAGTCTTAGGATATCCTCGTCCGAATAGCGCTTCCGTGCCATGAAACCGCGCCCCCATTGTCATATAGAAAGCCAGAATATGTGGCCCAAATATAGGGGGGCAAGACAAGGGAGGCTTAAGGATATCCTTGAGCACGTGCATATGTCTGAGATTGAATTCGTCACCGACGGTGGCCGTCGTCGGCGCTAATCTGCGGCTGAGAAGCTGCGGATCGTTGAAGAGATCCTTTATAACGGCGAGAATATTTCCGCTGTTGCCCGCCGCAATGGCGTTGCGCTTAATCTGCTGTATCGTTGGCGCAAACTTATGCTTGAAGGGGGATCGATAGCTGTGACCGGAGACGACAGCGTCACCAGCAACAGGACCGTCCGGGAAATGGACATCCGCATCCACGAACTGGAATACCAGCTGGGCAGGAAAACCCTTGAGGTCGAGATCCTGAAGGAAGCTCTTGAGAAGTCACGTTCAAAAAATCCAACCTTGTTTGCGCGGTCGCTCAAAGAGGGCGGTTCTCGATGAAGACGATTGCCTACACTCTGGGCGTCTCCCGATCAAACCTGGCAGAGCGGGTACGAGGGAACACGAAGCCGCGTCGGACGCAAAAACAGCCTTGGAAAAGATTGGAGAATGGATAGAGGATTACAACGATTACCACCCGCACTCCGGCATGAAAGTGCACTCGCCACACGAGTTCATCAGAGCAAAACCGAAACCGCCTAGGTATCCGGTGAAATGGGGCAAGATCAGAAGAATCATATATTTTTGATGTTTTGTGACTGAAATCACAAGTGATCCTTCTTGAGATGGAATCATCACTCATGTGAAAGCAGCGTTCTCAGTTTACTGATTCGGAGTGCTTTCAGTATCAATTTGAATCAACTCTTCAAGGAGTGCCTTGCAATGACTTTAAATCGTCCTATTAGCAATCTGCGTTCTGTAAGCACATTGGCAGTTGCTGCAGTTGTAGCGTTGGGGGTAGCCGGGTTCACTCCCCAGGCAACATCCGAAGAAATGAAAATGGTGGAGCCTGCAAAGATTCTGAAGCAAACCGGAGTTTACGGCCTTTACAATACATACAAGGTCCAGCCGAGCTATTACATGAACAGCATGGCAGATCGCAGCAAGGCGGCTAGCCAAGTTTTGGAAGTTATCAGCAAACATGCAAAATCAGTATATGTCCAAGCCTATCTGACACGCGGTTTCGAGAAAAAATCCGATTTTCTGCTCCGCATGCATGCATATGAGCCGGCTGCCGCTCAGGCATTCCTGATTGATTTTTCTGCAACTATAATTGGCCGCAATTCAAAGATCACGCTTTCCCTCATTGGCGTGACCAAGGGCCTTAATCACACTACAAAAGCAAAATCACCTGACTTACTGGCTGCGCTTAAGAGCACGCCTTACTCAGCGGCAGTGCCAAAATATGCTTTCATGATCCCGATCAAGAAAAATGCAAAATGGTGGAATTTATCAGAGGACGAAAAGCTCAAAAAAATGGAAGAGCACACCCTTCCAACGCTCCCATTCTTGGTTAATGTCAAACGGAAACTCTATCATTCCACAGGTTTGGATGACACAGACTTCATCACTTATTTCGAAACAGCAGACCTTGTAGCCTTCAACGATCTGAACATTGAACTGCATTCTGTTTCCGAAATGCTCGACAATACACGCTATGGCCGCCCCATCGTCATGGGAACGATCATGTCAGTCGAAGATGTGGTGAAAGCACTGTCAAAGTAGCCTCATGACACTCTTGTCTCCCGGAAGGATTTATCACTTTCCGGGAGGCAACCAGTCATCACGGCTACGTTAACTCTTGATCTCCAACGTAAAAGAAATGGTGTAATTATGCGGAAAACGAACCGTCGAGAATTCATCAAGGGCGGCCTGTATACGGCCACAATCTTAGGATCTCCATTCGCAATCCAGAAACCGGTCCTAGCTGCTTTGGAGATGTCCAAGGGGCCTCGACCGTGGGAAGATGGATATCGCGCGCTTGTAGCTGACGACAAGGTGGTGAGAACTGTTAACTTGCCAAACTGCACGGGATCGTGTGGATGGAATGTTCATGTACGTGGCGGGATCGTGCACCATGCCGAACCACCGAATGATTATCCAGATCCCGATTACAGCCCGCGTGGTTGCATGAAGGGGCAGACCTATCACAAACGCACTTATGGTCCGAACCGGGTAAAATATCCTATGAAGCGCGTTGGAGCGCGAGGGCAAGGACACTGGAAGAGAATCAGTTGGGACGAAGCACTCGATTTCGTTGCTTCAGAAATTAAAAGGATCAGCGCCAAATATGGATCCAAGGCTGTCTGGATATATCCGCCCGTGCCCGCCACCGGTATAGTGAAACAGGGGGCAGGTTTCAGATTTGCATCTGTCAATAAATTCGGAATAGGCACCTTCTATAACTGGTACGGCGATCTTCCACTAGCCCATCCGATCACCTGGAATGTGCAGACGGAAGAGCACGAGATAATGGACGTGCAGAATTCCAAATATGTCATCATGTGGGGCTCGGATATGGTACAGACCCGCATCCCCGACGCTCATTTCTTCATGGATGTTCGCGCCAAGGGAGTGAAAACTGTTTATATCTCTCCCTATTTTGATCCGACAGCCAGCGCTGTCGATGAATGGGTGCGGCTGCGCCCAGGCACCGATGCGGCACTTGCACTGGGTATGTGCCATGTCATCGTTAAAAAAGGCATGAGCAAAGACAATTACATCAAGCGCACCACGAGTGGCCCGCTGCTCATTCGCGACGACAATGGCAAATATCTGCGCGAGTCTGATTTAAAATCAGATGGCAAAAAGAAAACTTTTATTGTCTGGGATCCGGCTTCGAAAACACCCAGTGCCGATAAATATTTCAGTGAAGCAGCTGCTTTGACAGGCTCATTTGATGTGACTCTCAAGGATGGCAGCACAATAAGCTGCACCACGAGCCATAGTCTGTTCCTTAAAAAGCTCGAAGAGTATGACCCCGCTACGGTGTCACAAATTACAGGTATACCGGAAGCAGACATCGAACGCTTGGCCGTGGAATATGCCAGCAATGCTCCAGCATCGATATGGTCCGGCACGGGCATCAACCATTGGTATCACGGCGATCTTATGGGGCGCGCAGTGATAGCTTTGTCGGTTTTGACGGGTAACGTTGGCGTGAATGGCGGTGGTGTAAGCCCCTGGGCCGGTCAGTATAAAATGCGGATACGCCCGGTTGATTATTTCTTCCCTCTCAAGGAAAAGGGCAAGAAAGCCCGCTATCGTCCTGTTCCGCTGGACACGGCTTATGTCGTGAACGGACCGACGGAAACCATGGCGAATAAAGAGAAACTGTGGCGGCAGGTGCGTTGCATATGGGCTGCTGGCGGGAACTTGCTTGGGCAGTCTTCAGATCAGAACACGCTTCTGCACAAAACTCTTCCAGAGGTTGAGCTGATCGTCAGTCCGGAAATCGAGATGAGTTCCAATGCCCAACTGGCTGACATCGTTCTGCCGATTGTCAGTTGGTATGAGTTGCCGGCCGATATCGCGACAACACCGGCTCATCCATACATTCAGTATGTTGAAGGCCCTGTGAAACCTCTCTATGAGGCCAAGACTGATCTCGAGGTCTATTACGAAATCTGCAAACGATTGGGAACCGGCGATATCTTCAAGTTCAAAGAGCCGGAGGAGGCTATTAAGCACCTGCTGGACACAGGTGGAGCGCAGGTCAAAGGTATCAATTTTGAACGTCTCAAGAAAGAGAGGGTGATCAAGGTCAATAGCCCGTCATCTCCCATCGCGGCTTTCACAGAAGAGATAAAAGGCGTCAAAACATTCAAAACAATGACCAAGCGTCAGGAGCTCTACAAAGAGGAAGATCGCTTCATTGAATATGGTGAGCAACTACCAACCCACAAGGAGCCCCAGACAGCTACACCTTATGGGCGTTCAATGGAATGGGGAGAGGCTAAGAAGCATAAGAATCACGAGTTCGAGAAATATCCTCTGTATTACCTGTCGCGTCATACACGCTGGAGCGTGCATTCTTCCTGGCGCACGGAAGATTTAGTGAGAAAACTCGATGATGTGGGTGAGCCGTTATTGGAAATGAATCCATTGGATGCGGCTAATCGTGATCTCAACGCTGGCGATTGGGCCATTGCCTACAACCAGCATGGTTACATGAAAGCTCGCTTGAAATTGCGAGAATCGGTTCCACCTGGTGCGGTCCTGATTTATTTCGGCTGGCAGCGGGAACAAATCAAGGATGGCCACTGGAACTCTCTGAATCGTGTTGCGATCAATCCCATCCACGAAATCTATTTCAAGCCCAATGTATGGGGTCCGGTATCAGGTCACTTCGACGAGTTGTGTGAAGTGAAGAAAGCTTAAGGTAAGGAGGTCTGTAATGTCTGAGGAACTTTGGCAGAAATACTACGGTCAGCCGAACCCTATTTATGGGAACAAAAGGCAGTATGGCATGCTGCTGGATCTGAATAAGTGCTTAGGGTGTCATACCTGCACAATAGCTTGCAAGACGACCTGGACCGACGGTCCAGGTCAGGAAAACATGTATTGGAACAGTGTAAACACGAAGCCCTATGGTGAGTATCCGCGCCAGGATGCAAATGCGCCTGATGGACTGGATTACGAAAATTCAAATCTTTATCAGGATGTTCCAAAAGGTGTGTACCCGGATCTTTGGCAATTCTATCTTCCACGGCCGTGCAATCATTGCTCCCGTCCGGCTTGTTTGCCAGCATGTCCAACACAAGCGATATACAAGAACGATGACGGTATCGTGCTGATCGATGAGGATCTGTGTCAAGGTTACAAGAATTGCATCAAGGCTTGCCCTTACGACAAAATCTACTTCAATCAGGTCACGAAAAAGTCGCAGAAGTGCATTATGTGTTTCCCACTTATTGAGAAGGGTGAAGAGCCGCAATGCGTCAAAAGCTGTGTCGGTAAGATCCGTGTTTTCGGGGATCTCATGGATCCCAACAGTGCCATCTCACGCCTGATACGCGATCCATCGTTAGGTGCCAAGGCCTATGATCCGGAAATACAATTCAAGGCTGTGACCCGGTACATGACAGATGCAGACAGGCGCCAGTATCGAGCTGATTTTGGCACGATTCCTTCTCTATGGTACATCTTGCCGAAAAATGTCCCAGAAGAAGAGCTCGAAAAGTATTTTGGTGGAGCTATGAGAGGATTGATCGGGCAACCTCACACTCCTGAGGCTCGTCTCAAATATAAGAAAACATAGGTGGCGACGATGAACGCAGTCGTAAAACAAATGCCAGAAGTAGATGTGGTTATCAGTCAAAAGGGGATGCTGTATCGGTTTTTCTCTATCTGTTTCGCCTATCCCGATGAGAGCACTCACGCTTGGTGGAAAGATATTAGAACCATTCATGAAATATTGGGCATTGTGTCAAGTTTAGATGGGACTGAGGAGTTAGTGAGGCGGATCACTCCGAAGTTCGAAGATCTGGTGACCAATTTTTCTCTACTCACGTCTGAAGAGTTTGAATCAACTTATATAGCCATGTTTGCTTGTGGTGTTCCTCAGGTTTTGTGCCCGCCTTATAGCTCGCTTTACTCTTCTGCAGATGATGATAAACGGCTAGCTGAGATGCACAAAGTCACCGCCTTTTACGAAGAATATGGCATGGTTATATCTAGTGAATTCAAGGACTTACCTGATCATGCCAGTGTTGAGTTTGAGTTCCTCCAATATCTTGAATATGAGAAAGAGCTTGCGAGGGCAACTGGACATGATGAACGGGTGGGATTTTTCCAAAATGCAGTTTTGACTTTCCTAGACAGGCATGTGCTGAAAATGATTGATGGCATGGTTGCTGTCTCAGCAACTATCGAGCCAAACAATGTTTGTTGCCAGATAATCGATATCGTCAAAGATATCGTTCATTTCGATCATGAAAGCCGCGGCGCTGCTATCCGAAATAACCCCTCTTCACTGAAAGGCTAGATTCGATGAAACCGATATCCCTAATTATGTTTGTCTTTGCGGCATGTAGCTTTGTTTATGGCGTCACTGTTGCGGGCCAGATCAAGGCCCAAGAAACGGGTTGGGAGCCGCCATTGCCGCGCATGAAGATGTCCGGTGGTGAGATCTCAGTTGAGCGCGGTGCGAATGTCTATCAGGCGCATTGTGTCAATTGTCATGGTATCCGCGGCAAAGGCGAGGGCTTCAAAAAATACTCATGGGATGAAGACCAGATTGTACCCGACTTAACGGACGCCGAATATATGGACGCGCGCGGTGATGAAATCGCCATGAGCTTGCATGAAGGGCGCAGGATTGCAGAGCCGCCATTGATCGTCATGCCGGCGTTTCGCTATGTACTCTCAGCCAATGATCAAAAGAGTGTCCTGGCTTATATCAAGACGCTTCAAGGAAAGTGATACACGTCTAAGCAGAAGACCTGAATGGGCGGCGGCGCGTATGTCGCCTCCCAATTATCTTGGCCGCAAACTGTCAAGATAATTTCTACTAAACCACTACCGACTGGCGTCGATAGGATTTGGGGTATGGCTTTCCAGGTACTGAAGTACGATGTCTTCGATAATGGCACCGTTTGTGGTCGAAAAGAACCCTCTTCCCCAGAAATGTTTACCCCAGTAGCGCCTTTTCAACTGCGGAATGTTCGCTTTTATCGTATTGCATGACCATCTAAAGACGGAGAGTTTAAGCCCAAAGCGTGGAAATAAACTTGGAGGTTGCAATGCTTGCTACCCAAAGAAACTATTATTCAACAAGCAATCTCTGGGGGCTACTAGCCTTCGGCTTTACATATCCTGAAATCAATCAATTTTCTTATATTAGCAGTGGGGGTTTTCGTCGCGATATCACGAAATGCTTACTTGAGTGCCTGCCGGGGAGATATGAAAGACTCGAAACGCTTGCGGCGAAACTCAACTATCAAGACGGGACACTGGCTAAATTTGAAGCTGAGTATCTGACTACCTGTACCCTCAATCAAAGCATCCCTCTCTATGAGTGCTATTATCGTCATAGCAGGGAACACCCTTTCATCTTGTTAGAGCTTGAAGCGTTATTAAACAGCCTCGGTGTCCGGGTGAATCAAGATAGTGATATACGCGTGGATTCACTTACTAAAGAGCTTGAGATAATGCACTTTCTTGCTGCTTGGGAAGACTCTGCCAGACTCGAGGGTAAGAATGAACGGCCCTACTTACTGACTCAATTAAACTTTCTAAATCAGCATCTTTCCGTCTGGATTCATCCGTTGCAAAGAGACATCAATGAGAAATCAACCATAAACTTCTTCCGTGCACTCTCAAAGTTCATTGATGTGTTTGTTGTGCATGAAACAGAACGGTTGCAAAAAATATTTGATACGGGGTGAGGTGGTCCCAAGAAATCGGACAGTGAGTTAATGTGTATTCCGCCAGTTAATGGAGGAATATGGACATGACGAAGCGACGCCGGTTTTCGGCTGATTTCAAGGCGCGTGTGGCGCTGGATGCTCTGCGGGGCGACAAGACGATCCAGGAGATTGCGGCCCGGCACAAGGTGCATCCCAACCAGGTGAGCACGTGGAAGCGCCAGGCGGTTGATGGCCTTGGCGAGGTGTTCTCGAATGGTGCGGATCGCAAGCAGAACGACCATGAGGGGCAAGTGCATGACCTTCATGCGAAGATCGGCCAGTTGACGGTGGAACGGGATTTTTTGGCCAGAGGGCTCAAGCGATGAGCCGTGGGGAGCGCAAGGCCATGATCAAGCGTGATTACCCCGGTTTGAGTTTGAGCCGTCAATGTGATCTGATCTCAATCAGCCGATCTTCTTTCTATTACACCGTAAAAGGCGAGAGTAAGCAGAACCTTTCCCTGATGGAGTGGATTGACAAACTGTTCCTCAAATATCCGTTTTATGGTTCCCGCCAGATGGCTCGCCAGTTACGCCGCGAAGGCATTTGCGTTGGCCGTCACCGGGTCCGGCGTCTGATGCGGTTGATGGGTTTGCAGGCGATCTATCAAGCCCCCAGAACCAGCGCGCCGCATCCTGATCACCGGATATATCCCTATCTTCTCAGGAAGATGGTGATTGATCG
>PKTQ01000256.1 GCA_002869085.1 Hyphomicrobiales bacterium
AGCAGCGCGATGGCGCCGTCGAGCACACGCAGCGAGCGCTCCACCTCAATGGTGAAGTCCACATGGCCGGGAGTGTCGATGATATTGATGCGCTTATCGCGCCAGAATGTGGTGGTGGCAGCGGAGGTGATGGTGATGCCGCGCTCCTGCTCCTGCTCCATCCAGTCCATGGTGGCAGCGCCGTCATGGACTTCGCCGATCTTGTGGCTCTTGCCGGTGTAATACAGGATACGCTCGGTTACAGTTGTCTTGCCGGCGTCAATATGGGCCATAATGCCGATATTGCGGTAATCCTCAATGGAAGTCGTGCGGGACATGTGCTTGCTCTTTTTCCGGAATTACCAGCGATAATGCGAGAATGCGCGGTTGGCTTCGGCCATCTTATGCGTGTCCTCACGCTTCTTGACCGCGGCGCCGCGATTATTGGCAGCATCCAGGAACTCGCCCGACAGGCGCTCGACCATGGTGTCCTCGTTGCGGTTGCGGGCCGCAGCGATGATCCAGCGGATGGCCAGGGCCTGCTTGCGTTCGGTACGCACTTCGACAGGCACCTGATAGGTGGCGCCGCCGACCCGGCGCGAACGCACCTCAAGCGCCGGCTTCACATTGTCGAGAGCCTGATGAAACATCTGCAGCGGATCGGACTTGGCTTTCTCCTCGACCTGGTCGAGGGCGCCATAAACGATACGCTCGGCGGCGGATTTCTTGCCGTCCTGCATGATCAGGTTCATGAATTTGGTCAGCACGACATCACCGAATTTCGGATCCGGATTGATTTCGCGTTTTTCAGCTCTGTGGCGGCGGGACATATCTAAATTCCGTCTCTTGACTCAATGATTGCTTACTTCGGACGCTTGGCGCCATATTTCGAACGGCGCTGGCGGCGGCTGGAGACACCCTGCGTATCCAGGACGCCGCGCAGGATGTGATAGCGCACACCCGGCAGATCCTTCACACGGCCGCCGCGGATCAGCACAACCGAATGCTCCTGCAGGTTATGCCCCTCGCCGGGGATGTAGGAGATGACTTCAAAACCGTTGGTCAGGCGGACCTTGGCGACCTTACGCAGCGCCGAGTTCGGCTTTTTCGGCGTCACGGTGTAAACGCGCGTGCACACGCCGCGTTTCTGCGGACAAGCTTCCATAGCCGGAACCTTGTTCGAAATTGTCGGTTTTTTCCGCGGCTTGCGGATCAATTGATTGATCGTGGGCATAGTCGACCTTTGCCTTTGCCTGTTGGGTTCGCCGCCCCTTGCGGCAAAACCACTGAAATTTGTCTCAGAACACATGAAAATCAGGCAGTATGGCGTTTCCCGGGCCACATGCCTTTCATAAACAGAGGATCCTGAAAGCGCTGTGCGCTGTTCAAGATCATGAACCGATCTTGTGTTCTCGCTTTTGCCAAGCAGCGTATAGCCCTTAATGGCTACTGCCTGCTCAAGTGGAGCGCACAATAGTCGGGCGATTCCGCTCCGTCAAGTTCTTTGCCGCCGCCGGCGGAGGATTTATCGCCCCGCTCCGGCTTTTTACACGCCCAGACGGGTTTTTAAGAGCAATCCACCCCGGACCGGGGGCATAGATACGCTCATTCGCCGGCCTGACAGCAAAAAAGCGCGCCGTGAGGGCGCGCTTTTTCATATTCTGTCCTGAGGGACGGCCTATTCGGGCGTCGTCTCTCCGGTGCCCTCGCCGCCCTCGACCGATTCGACCTCAGCCTCAACCTCGGTTTCGGCCTCGGCCACCGGCGCCTCGCCGGCGCCTTCATCCGCGAACAGAGCCACCTCCGGCTGGGCCGCGTCGATCTTGGCCTGCTGCTTGGCGCGCTCCTCTAAGATGAGCTGATCGCGCTTGCCGGCGATATGACGCATATCCGTGAGCATGCCGCCGGTGCCGGCCGGGATCAGACGCCCGACAATGACATTTTCCTTCAGGCCTTCCAGCTTGTCGATCTTACCGTTGATCGCCGCCTCGGTCAGCACCCTGGTGGTTTCCTGGAACGAAGCCGCCGAGATGAAGCTGCGGGTCTGCAGGCTGGCCTTGGTGATGCCGAGCAGCACCGGATTGCCTTGTGCAATGCGGCCGCCTGCGGCCTCGACCTTATCGTTCTCGTCATCGAAATCGAGCCGGTCCACCTGCTCACCATTGAGGAAGGCGCTGTCGCCGGCATCGGTGATTTCCACCTTTTGCAGCATCTGGCGCACAATGACCTCGATATGCTTGTCATTGATGGTCACGCCCTGCAGCCGGTACACCTCCTGGATTTCCTTGACCAGATAGAAGGCCAGTTCCTCGACCCCCTTAATGGCCAGGATATCATGCGGCGCCGGATGGCCTTCGATCAGATACTCGCCCTTCTCGATATAATCGCCTTCCTGCACATGCAGATGCTTGCCCTTGGGGATCAGATATTCCACCGGATCCATCGTCTCGTCTTCAGGCACGATGGAAATGCGGCGCTTGTTCTTGTAGTCGCGACCGAAGCGGATATAGCCGTCGATCTCGGCGATCACAGCGCAATCCTTGGGACGCCGGGCCTCGAACAACTCGGCCACCCGCGGCAGGCCGCCGGTGATGTCCTTGGTCTTGGCGCTTTCGGTCGGGATACGGGCCAGCACGTCGCCGGCCTGGACCTTGACGCCGTTCTCAACCGACAGAATGGCGTCCACCGACATCAGATAGCGCGACTCGCCGCCCCGCTCGAGCTGGGCGATCTCCCCGTCCTCGCCGCGAATGGCCAGGGCCGGACGCAGATCGGCGCCGCGCGGGCTGGAACGCCAGTCCATGACATGGCGCTGGGCGATACCGGTGGTCTCGTCCACCACCTCGTTCATCGCCACGCCCTCGACCAGATCCTCATATTCAACCGTACCGTTGACCTCGGTCAGGATCGGACGGGTAAAGGGATCCCATTCCGCCAATTGCTGGCCGCGTTTCACCGTATCGCCGGAATCGACCAGCATATGTGAACCATAGGACATTTTGTGAACCGCCAGTTCCTTGTCCCCCTTGCCCATGATCACCACCGCGGTGTTGCGGCCCATCACCACCAGGCGGCCCTTCGAATCCTTCACCAGATTGGCATTGCGGATTTTCACAGTGCCGGCATGGCCGGATTCCACGAAGGACTGGTGCGAGACCTGAGCCGCGCCGCCGATATGGAAGGTGCGCATGGTCAGCTGGGTGCCCGGCTCGCCGATCGACTGGGCCGCCACGACGCCGACCGCCTCGCCGATATTCACCGGCGTGCCACGCGCCAGATCGCGGCCATAGCACTTGGCGCAGATGCCGCGCCGGGTCTCGCAGGTCAGGGCCGAGCGGATCAGGATTTCCTCAACCCCGGCCTTCTCGATCTTCTCCAGGTCATATTCGTCGATTTCATGCCCGGCCGGGATCACCACATCGCCGGTTTCCGGGTTGAGCACATCCACCGACGGTACCCGGCCAAGGGCGCGCGCCGCCAGCGAAGAGACCACCTCGCCCGAATCCACCACCGAATTAATGGTGATGCCCTTTTCGGTGCCGCAATCAAACTCGGTGACGATGCTGTCCTGGGCCACGTCCACCAGACGCCGGGTCAGATAACCCGAATTGGCGGTTTTCAGCGCGGTGTCGGCCAGGCCCTTGCGGGCGCCGTGAGTGGAGTTGAAGTACTCCATCACCGTCAGGCCTTCCTTGAAGTTGGAGATGATCGGCGTCTCGATGATCTCGCCCGACGGCTTGGCCATCAGGCCGCGCATGCCCGCGAGCTGTTTCATCTGGGCGGCCGAACCACGGGCGCCGGAATGAGCCATCATATAGATCGAGTTGATCGGGTTTTCGCGTCCGGTCTCCTCATTGACGGTACGGGCCGAAATCCGCGCCATCATCTGCTCGGCCACCGTGTCGGTGCATTTGGCCCAGGTATCGACCACCTTGTTGTATTTCTCACCCTGGGTGATCAGGCCCTCGGCATATTGCTGCTCATAGGTCTTCACCTGCTCGCGGGTGGCGTCCACGATGCCGGCCTTGGTTTCCGGGATCACCATATCGTCCTTGCCGAACGAGATGCCGGCCCGGCAGGCGCGCGAGAAGCCGAGCGCCATGATCTTGTCGCAGAAAATCACCGTGGTTTTCTGGCCGCAATGGCGATAGACGACGTCGATCGCCTTGGAGATCGCCTTTTTGGTCATTTCCTGATTGATGGTGTCGAACGGCACTTCCGGATGACGCGGCAGCAGATCCGCCAGCAGCATGCGGCCCGGCGTGGCATCAACGATAATCCGGATCGGGTTATTGTCCTTGTCCACCGTGTGATAGCGCGCCCTGATCTTGGAATGCAGGGTGACAACGCCGCTCTCTAGCGCCTGCTCGATCTCCGCCATCGAACCGAAGATCATTCCCTCGCCCGGCTCGTTTTCCTTCATCAGCGACACATAATAGAGGCCGAGCACGATATCCTGCGAAGGCACGATGATCGGCGATC
>PKTQ01000051.1 GCA_002869085.1 Hyphomicrobiales bacterium
GACATCATCCTCTCATGACCTTTTGCCGAAAGCCGGGATTCTTCGTTTCACAAATTTTCCTGCGGCCGCAAATGCGCTCGATTTCCCATTGTCCCCGCTGCCCATCAAAGCCTGTCCGAATGCATCCGGCGCCGGGTTCCTGATCTGGTTATAAGCCTGAGGGGATCGAAACCATCTCATGATCACCGGTGGCGGTGAGGATGGCCAAATACCAATCGACCGTTTTGGAGCATTGGTTTCAGCAAGGATGGAATCGATGAGCTCGACAAAACGCCGCCGGTGCGGCTGTATGCGCTTCAGCGTTTGCTCCCGAACATAGTCGCGTGGGATTTTTCTGGCTTTCAATGCAGCCACGCTCTCGGCGATAGCTCGCCGATCAGCCGGGACCGTGATGCAGAATTCATCATGCAAATAGAAATCCCGCCCGCCCTGATTTGGGGTGGTGATCACCGGCAGTCCGGCGAGGAGATACTCCGCACAAGCGAACATCGCACCTTCAAGTTCTGACAGGCAAAGCCCGATGGCGGCCTGGTTCAGGTGATAGTTGACCTGCTCCGGAGGCAGCCGCACCGGCCGGCCGTCCTCGCCGATTTCGTTGATGAAAACATGACCGGGCGCCAGTTTCGCATGGCGGGCAATCAAAGCGGCTTCGGATTCAGTGGTCGATGAACCGGCGCGGTAAAACATGAACCCACAATGATCGATATCAAGGGTCAGCTCGTGCCGTTTCCAGGGGCCAAGATGGGCATTGTAGATGGCATCGAATTCCCGTTCGACATGGGCCAGAGGCGTGAACAGGTTCTCGGTTACATTTGTGGTCTTGTTGTGGAAAATAGCGGCTTCGCCAATCCCATGCACCAAGGCAACTTCTTCGCGACTGTTGCACAGAAAAATCAGCCTGTGCAAAGGGTTCCGCTGTCGGTGAAGAATGGCATTCAGGCGTATCTCTTCCAGTACTTCCCGGTCTTCAATCGACCAGGTGGGAGAAATAAGGAACCATGAGGGAGCCAAGCATCTGTTGTTTTTCAGCAGGCTCGCCGCACCAAGCGGCGCTTGCGGAACTATTCCCGAATAGGAAATCAACGGATCATCATGAATGATGGCCAAAGGAATGACAAAATCCTGATCCTCAATCGAGGTTGGATCCGATTTCTGTTCAGCTTTCCATGCCAGCACTCGAGACAGCTCAACGGGAGCCGGCGCCCGATAACCGAGATCGTCAATTAGCATGTTTCGGTTCCGTCACTCAAAGCGATCACGCATCCGGTTCCATTCAACCATCATAGACGGACTGGCTGATTTAACCACCTGTGACGCGCCTCACCTCTTCGCCCTGACGCCAATCGAAACTGACCATGACAAACCTCCAACTGTAACGCCAGTTGGGACAGCCTGGAAATTCGATCTATTGGAGGAAACCTAATAACTCATTATTATTATTAAAACAATGAGTTGATGGTGGGCGATACTGGACTTGAACCCGTGACCCCTGCGACCCCAACGCCGTCAATAGTCACATATCCTATTGTTTAATTTGCGCTATTTTCCCCATTTCCAACCAATCCCGGAGAGTGTCCGACTGACGAATCCGATGCGTCAGCTTGGCGTCAGCAGGGATTCGATAGGGTTCGATCACTCGCATTCATGCGGCGATACTGAATCTTACGAGGAGATAGAATTCCATGTTTTGGAAAAAAGACGATCATCATTCCGAACTGTCCGTCACCCACCCCCATACCGAAACAGCGATAGGAGCCAAGTCCAAAACCCTGAAAGTGCTCATGTGGACGAGCGTCAGCATTTTGACCCTAGGACTGATTGCCACGCCCCTCGGCCTGGATAAGGGCGGCTTTTCCTTTTCCAACCCGGCCTATGCCGATGATGGCGGCGATGGCGATGGCGATGGCGATGGCGATGGCGACGGTGATGGCGACGGTGATGGCGACGGTGATGGCGACGGTGATGGCGACGGTGATGGCGACGGCGGCGGCAGCGGTGGCGGCAGCGGCGGCGGCGATGATAGCGACGGCCGGGGCCATGACAGCGGCAATGACGATCACAGCGGCAGAGGCGGCAAAAGCAGCCATAGTGGCGGCTTGTTCGGCGGCCTGTTCGGCGGCAAAGGTGGCAGCAAAGGTGGCAGCAAGAGCAGCAGCAAGAGCGGCGGACATGTTGATGACGATGTCAACAAGGGATCGTTCAGAGAGAACTAGGATTGAGCATTGACCGCTCGATGCCAAAGTTCATGCGCTGGCGGGTTGGCTCGCGCCCTCCCGCCGGCGCCCCCGGCAAACTCTTGTGAGGGCATAAACCCCTCGCAACCATAGGCCAGGCGAACATAATGGGGAGCAAAATGACGGCAATAATGGAAATTGAACAGGAGCCGGAACTGAGGTTTTTTCGCCAGCTGGAGGACAATGTCGATATTGGGGCCATGCTTGATGAAATTGACGGCCAGGAAGAGCTGTGGACCTATGACACAAGCCGTCAGGACAAGGTCAAATGTCAGCGCGAAACCAATACGATTTACCTGCGTAGCGGCAAAAAGCCCTATCCGGCAGGCGTCAGCGGCAACGATGTGCAGGAAAGCCGCCCGACCCGCCTTTCAGCCCGCTTTCCGGTTACGCTGGGTTGGACGGAAAATTTCGCGGCAAAACTCGGCGGTGAGCTTGGCCGGGTGGCGATCGTCAAATTGCTGCCCAATGGCCGGGTGTACCGGCATATCGACCATGGCGAGTATTATCAGATCCGGGACAGATATCATCTCGTCCTGCGTTCCAGGGCCGGAAGTCCGCTGGTATGCGGCGACGAACTGGTGCGCATGCAGGATGGTGAAGTGTGGTGGCTGGATAACAAGGCCCCGCATGAAGCCTATAATGAGAGCGATCAGGGCCGTATTCACCTGATTTTCGATGTCCTGCCGAACAGCCGGCGTCCCAGCCTGGCGCAGCGCATCCGCAAACGCTTTCAGCGAAGACCTGTCCGGTAGAGACGCCATAGCTTTGTGCCAAGGAGCGAAATGCCCCCCAGCCTGTATCGTTCCTAGCGCCAGTCCAGCTCCGGATTCCAGAATCCGGAGCTGCGATTGTTTTGGGGGTCTGACCCCAGGCTCAACAGGGCATTCAGCCCGTGCTGGACATTATCCACCCGGATCTCGTTATGATAGGTCTCGGTGCGCAGGCCGCCCAGCACCCTGTGTTTCCTGGAAATGTAAAAAGTGTCAACATCATCCAGGAACTGGAGTTGACGAAGGCTGCGTATCCCCCGCCAGATGGCGCGGCCATAAGCCTCGGCCCGCTCCCCATCGCCAATGGAGTCCGCCAACCGGCAGGCCGCCACCAGCCCTTCGAGATAAGCTCCGGTGGAGGAGGCGTGCGGCGGCCCGAATGACGGCCGCCGGGGATCATAGAACCGCCCCATGAAATCCGGGCAGGACGCATCACCCCATTGCTGCATTGACAGCAGCCAGTCATTCATGGCGAAGACCATCGGCGGAAGGGTTTCATGCTGTGTGAGCTCATAGAGCCGGACAATGGCCTGGCTGTGCCAGGGCACGAAGGCCGGATTGCGCCGCTCCTGATGCCAGGCCTGATAATAGGAAATGGACTTCATCATGCGATCCAGGAGATCGGCGTCCGGCTGGCGGTGCATCAGTTCGGCCCAGAACAAAAGGGCTTCACCGGGATAGAAATTCTGATTGTCATTGCGCGTGGCCGGCTTGTGGAAGGTCCGAAACGCGCCGCTGTCCTGCCACAGCTTGTCGATACCGGTTTTCAGCAGGGCAAGGGCCTGGTTCAAATCCTCATCGAATTCGGGAAGCGCGAGGATGGACAGGCCGGCCAGGGCCGCCGCCCCGAGCTTGGCCGAGCCGCCATATTCTATGATCCCGGCACCGTCCTCGATGCGCATGAAGGTTTTCAGGTTGTAGTCGATATTCCGCCTGGCAAGCTCCAAGGCATTGCCGTCATTCTGAGCCTTGGCAAAATGAACCAGGCAGAGACTGGCCATGAACTGTCGAATCGTGTTGTTGGCCGTGGAATCCGCGCCCCGGCTGGGCCAGTATTTATAGGCCATTTTTCCGCTATCATCCACATGGCGCAACATCCAGCCGCCCATGGTGGATATCATGTCGTCAATCGTTGCTGCATCGATTTCATCAGGGGCTATCACCCGATTGCCGCGATAAAGTTCCACCGCCTGAGCAGGCGGGCCGAGCCTGATGAGGATCTGCCGGGCCTCAAAACGGCGTATGCGGCCACCGCGGGCGAAGAATGCCAGCTCGTCAAGCTGGCGGTTGGCCAGGAACTCCATGAATATGGTCCTGAAATCACAATTCCTGGCGATCATCTGGGTCGGGCCATAGCGCACCCGCTCTCTGCCGAAAATCAGCTCAATCCCGTAACGGCCGCGATGGGCATTGGCGAAATAGGTTCCCAGCTTGCCGGGCGCGATAATTTTCAGCCCATGGGCAAGAACCAGCTCGATGGTGTCTGGCGCCGCCTGCTCATTGCCGGCCATGCTGAAAATATGTGAAATACAGTCCTCCACATGAGGCTTTTCGCACCATTCCTCATGGAGCCGCCTGCCGCCCCGCCGCAGAGCGATATAGACCGGACCGGGGCACGGCAGGCTGCGGGCGGGGGACGGGCTTGCCGTCAATTCAGCAAATGTCGCGGCCGGACATGTCAGGGCTTCGCTGGAGGTTTTGGTGGCAGCGCCTCTGAGCCGCCTCAGCAATGACAGCATTTCTGCCCCCCGCGCGAGATGCGGCAGGCTTGCCTCTTCCATGTCATGATCTGCCCCCCTATCGTTCCTCAAATTCTGTGCGGCCACATTATCCTCAAGCCTTGCTGACGCGGCCCTGACGCATGCAGCCCCGGGCCCCTCCCCCGCCTGTTGAAGGCCGTAATGCCCCGCAAACACCCGGCCGCCCCCCGCGTCCGATTGGCGTCAGATAAGTTATGCTATAGGTTTGCGCAAACCGCATGATGGGGTATTTTGACTACAAAATCCGCACTGTGCAGGTTAGCGGACAGGGCGGGTAATCAGTATAGATGAGCATCGGTAAGGATCGATCCGGGCTGGACAGGGATGAAACCGGCCCTATCGCGAAAAGCGAAACACCCGTCACTTTGCGACGCGTGCTGCTTGTCGCTGGTTTTGTTCTGCTCACGCTTTTTTTCTTTTTCTCGCAAGCCCCGATGCAGACGGCTAATTGGGGAAATGTGGCCCGGGCCGATGACGGCGGCGACGGGGACGGCGATGGCGACGGCGATGGCGATGGCGATGGCGACGGCGATGGCGACGGGGATGGCGACAGCGGGGATGACGGCGGGGATGACAATAGCGCCGGCGGCGGATCCGGAAGCAGCAGCGGATCGGCTTCTTCCGGTGGAAGCTTCGATCACAGCGTGATTGCCAGGGCCAGGCGGAAAGGACTCGTCCGGCCCTACATGGAATTGCGCGCAAAGGTTCTGAGCCGGACCGGCGGGCGGGTGGTCGGAATCAAGCGCCAGAAAATGGGCCGGCGATTTGTGTATATTTTCAGGGTCGTCGATCGCAGGGCCCGGCTGATAGACGTGTTTGTGAACGCGCGCAACGCCAGGATCTTGCGGATAAGGGGACAATAGGTGAGCGGCGGGGACAGATGCGGATATTAATTGTCGAGGATGATGAGACCCTGATCGAGGGGATCGCCTATACCCTCGAGAAAGAAAAGTGGTTTGTCGAAAAAGCGGCTTCCGGCGAGGAGGCCTGGTTTCAGGGATCGACGGAGGATTTTGACGCCATTGTTCTGGACCTGTCCCTGCCGGAACTGGACGGAACGGAAATCCTGAAACGGTGGCGGCGGGAAAACATCTCCACCCCGGTGCTGATCCTGACATCGCGCAGCGGCTGGCTCGACCGGGTCAATGGCATTAATCTGGGGGCCGATGATTATCTGACCAAACCGTTCCGGATGGAGGAGCTGGTTGCCCGGCTGCGGGCAATCATCCGCCGCTCGAAAGGCCACAGCAATGAACAGATTCTCTGCGGCGGCGTTGCCGTCGATCTGCTCGAGATGAGCGCTTCGGTGAATGGCGACTCCATCGAACTGGGGCCGCTTGAATGGCGGGCGCTCACGCATCTGATGATGAATCGGGGCTCGGTGATCCCGTCTCATGAACTGATCGATCATGTCTATGGCCCCAATTCAGACCGGAATGTGAATGCGATGGAGGCTCTGATCAAGCGGTTACGCAAAAAGCTCGGCGTGCCGCTGATCCATACACGGCGCGGTTCCGGCTATCTCGTGCAGAATGATGCGCCGGGAACGGATGATGGGTAAGCCGAGGCCCAGGCAATCCATCAAGCGCCGGTTGTTGATTTCGACGGTGCTGATCCTGACCATTCTGCTGTTTGCCGGCGGATTGGCACTGTCCTACATGTTCGAGCAACATGTGGAGCGAAGGGTGGAGACGGAACTGACCTCCCATCTGGACCAGGTGATCAGCGCTGCGGATTTTTTGCCCGGCGGACAGGTGAGCATCGACAAGAACGCCCTGGCGGTCCGGTTTCTGGCCCCCTATAGCGGCCTCTATTGGCAGATCGACGGGCCTGAAGGCTTCACGCTCACCTCCCCCTCCCTGTGGGACACCCAGCTCAATATCCCCAAGAGCCGGGGCAAGGCGTTTGAAATCGTCGAATATGAGGTGAAAGGGCCCGATGGCCAGGACCTGATTCTGGCTTATCGCCATGTGACCCGCAAAATAGGCGGACGGGATTTCCTGTACCGGTTTTCGGTCGGCATCAACCATTCGGAAGTCTCTCAGGCGGTCGATGAGTTTTCCAAAGAGCTGGCGATCTTTCTGGTCGGCCTGGCTATCATCCTCGGGACGCTGGTCTGGGTCCAGATCAGCTATGGCTTGCGCCCCCTGCGCCGGCTTCTGCCGGCGATCAATGCGATTACCAGCGGCAGGCAGCGGCGTTTTACCTCCGATCACCCGGATGAGATCACACCGCTGGTGGATGAGCTCAATTCCCTGCTGAAACAGCAGGAAATCGTGATGGAACGCAGCCGCGCCCGGGCGGCCAGCCTGGCCCATGGGCTCAAAACTCCGCTTGCGGGCATCTCGCTGGAAGTGCAGAAGCTTGAAGCCTCCGAGCAGGAGGCCGCCGGCAAGATCGGCGATCTGGTGGCCAGGATGAACGCACAGGTGGAGCGCGAGCTGATCCGCAGCCGGATCCGCGGCGCCACCTATGGCGTGCGGCGCAAGAACCTGCTCGCCCCCCTGGCCAAGGACATTGTCAAAACATTGAGCCGCCTACCGCGCGGGGAGGAGCTGACCTGGGACATCCATATTCCCGGCGAGCTGGTTGTGGTGATGGATACGGACGACCTGGCCGAAATCCTGGGTAACCTCTTGGACAATTCCCGCAAATGGGCGAAATCCCGGGTGCGGATCGAGGCGAGGCCTGCCGGGGATGTGGTCGAGCTGGAAATTTGTGACGATGGCTCCGCTCCCAGCGAAACCCAATTGCGGCAGATTCAGGAACGCGGCATGCGCCTCGATGATACGATCGAGGGAACGGGCCTCGGTCTCACCATCGTCACGGATGTCGTGGCAGCTTACGGCGGAGAGTTCGAAGCACGTGTGTCGGATCTCGGCGGGCTCGGAATTCGTCTGCTGCTTCCGGCGGTGTGATTTCCAGCTCTGTTCAAATCATGGGCTGAGGCATCAGATCAACGCGCCTCACCTCTTCGCCCTGATTCCAATCGAAACTGACCATGACAAACCACCAACTGTAACGCCAGTTGTGACAGCCCGGAAATTCGATCTATTGGAGGAAACCTAATAACTCATTATTATAATTAAAACAATGAGTTGATGGTGGGCGATACTGGACTTGAACCAGTGACCCCTGCGATGTGAACACAGTGCTCTACCAGCTGAGCTAATCGCCCTTGTCAAAAGGTGAGGCTTATAAAGCGCCTTGCGGCGGTAATGTCAAGCATGGGAACGGGCGCTAGGCTGAATCGACATTCAGGTTTCGGGCGTGGCGCGGGGCGCATTTTGCTGCTGAACAGGCGAAAGCTCCCCAGAGCGGCCTGCGTTCAACCGAACGCAGACAAGCCGCTCTCTCACTTTAAGATCGATCAACCTACCCACCTTCAAGGAGAAATCCTTGAAGGTGGGTTGATCTTGTGGTGCCCACCACCATAAGAGGATTGTGGGCAGATTCAGCGACAAAATGCGCCGCGTCTTTTCAAGATATGGCCAAAATCGCCCATTTTGGCGTTGCAAAACCTTGAAAGGGATGGCCCTGTCTGCGGCTTTGCGCCTGAAACTGAACGATTTTGGCTCATACCACGCTCCAAATCCCGAATGTCGATTCAGCCTTGGGGCAGGTTCTTTCAAACTGCGGGCGCGAATGACAGGGGCTGTTAAGGTTTTTGCCGCAAAATACCGGTTGCGGCCGGACCATGCGGCCGGTCCGCGCCGACATTGCCCGATTTTCAGGAATTTGGATCACGCCCGCCATGATGTCCGCCACGCCGCCCGAGCCTTCCGGCGCTGACAACCGGGAATCGCTGCACATGGTGCGCCACGCCCGGGCCAAGCTGGCCGAATCCGCCGGCGGCGCCATCTCCTACACCCCTGAACTGCTCGATCTTTATGCGCGCAACCAGCTCAACATGTCGCTGATCGTGCCGGTGCTGGCGGTGATCTTCGCCATTGCCTCGCTGATGTGGAGCAAGCCCGGCGCCATGCTGGTGTGGCTGGTGATCACCTTCAGCGCCCAGGCATTCATGTTCGGCACCTGCCGGCGCATGTTGCAGGAGGCCTCGGACGAGATCGACCCGGCCCGATGGGGCCGGCACCTGACCTTCGCCGAACTTCTGATCGGCCTGAGCTGGGCGCTGTTCATCGGCCTGGTGTGGCACCCGGATGACATCGCCAATCACTTCTTCATCTTCGCCCAGGTGATCATCATCGTGTCGATCCGGCTGATGCTGGCCAGCTATTCGCTGCCGCTGGTATATGCGGGCACGGTGCCGCTGATCGGCACCATTTCGGTGCTGTTCGTGATGCGCCAGGACGCGCTGCATCTGAGCATGGCCGGGGTGGTGTTCGGCACCGGCATCTTTTTCCTGATTCTGGCCCACAAGGTGCACCAGACCGCCCGCAACATGATCGAATTTCGGGCTCAGAAGGACGCGCTGATCGCCGAATTAGAGGAATCGAAGGCCAAATCCGACGCCAGCCGGCGCCAGGCCGAGGATGCCAGCCTGGCCAAATCGCGGTTTCTGGCCACCATGAGCCACGAACTGCGCACGCCTCTCAACGCCATTATGGGTTTTTCCGACGTGATGAAGAACCAGATGATGGGACCGCTCGGCAATGAGGCCTATCAGGGCTATGCCCGTGACATTCATGAAAGCGGGCGGCATCTGCTCGGGCTGATCAACGAGATTCTCGACCTGTCGCGCATCGAGGCCGGGCGCTATGAGCTGCAGGAGGATGTGGTGGACATTTCGGCCATCGGCCAGGAATGCCTGCGGCTGCTTAACTTACGCGCCCGCAAGCGCGGCATCGTGATCAGGACCGACTTTCAGCCCGGCCTGCCGGCGATCCGCGCCGACCGCAAGGCGATCCGGCAGATCTGGCTGAACCTGTTGTCGAACGCGGTCAAATTCACCCCCTCAGGCGGCGGCGTGCTGGTGGCCACCAAAAGGCTGGATGATGGCTCGGTGTCGATGTCGGTGCGCGATACCGGCATCGGCATACACCCGGACGAGGTTGAACAGGTGATGAGCCCGTTCGGCCAGGGGGCGATCCCGCGCAAACAGGCCGAGGACGGGGCCGGGCTTGGACTGCCGATCGTCAACGGGCTGGCGGAACTGCATGAGGCCTCATTGTCGATCCGCAGCCGCATGCGGATCGGAACGGAAGTTTCGGTCATATTTCCTCCGCATCGCAGCATTAGCAATGATGTGAGCGGCAGACAAAAGCCGGACGGGGATCTGAAAATATCGGCCTGACGCCTACTCAGGGCGCAGCGCCAACGGACAGGTGAGCGATGAGAAGCAACACACCCGCATGGATCGGCATTGCTATTCTGGTAATTGCCGCCGTGATCCTGGTGCTCAACCACAATAACAGCCTGCCCGGCGATATCAGCCATGACAGTTTCGCCCGCCTCGTGATGGGCGTGGCGCTGCTGCTGGTGATCGGCGGTGGGGTGCTGAGCGCCTATGCGGGCAATACCAGCCTGCTGCTGAAACAGGCGGCGACCTGGATCGGCATCGGACTGGCGCTGGTGGCGGTCTATGCGTTCAGGCCGGAGCTGATGACCATCGCCGAGCGCACCATGGGCGCGCTGATGCCGGGACGGCCGATGGAGCTGAGCCGGTCCGGGCCGAGCAGCAGCACCGGGCCCGGCATCATCGCCATTGCCGCCGACCGGAGCGGCCAGTTCAGCGCCGATGCGATGGTCAACGGCACCCATGTGCGCTTTCTGGTCGACACCGGCGCCTCGGCGGTGATTCTGACCCCCAATGATGCGCTGCGGGCCGGCATCAATATGAAACAGCTCATCTACAGCGTGACGGTGCGCACCGCCAATGGCACCAATCAAGCGGCGGCGGCACGGATTGACGAAATCCGCATTGGCTCGATCGAAGTGCGCGATGTGCGCGCCCTGGTGGCCAAGCCGGACCTGCTGAGCACCAGCCTGCTCGGCATGACGTTTCTGAGCAAATTGCGCTCGTTCAAAATATCCGGCGGCCAGCTCGTTCTCGAGCGCTGATCCGCCCGCAAGCCAAGGATAATCCAAGTGGTTTCAAGGCCCGGCGTCCGCACGGCGCAGGTACAAAGACTCATATTCATTTTTACTGAAATATCCCTATAATTCAGAGGAATTCCAGGCAGACTCTGCCAACCCACCCAACCTGATCCCGATGAACCGGAGGCCGCTTCATGTTTCCCAAACCCCGCGCCGACCTGATTTCCAATACCGCCGAATTCGAGCGCCTGCCGCTGGTCAAGCCGACAGGCTTTCGCGAATATGATGCCCGCTGGCAATTTCCCAAGGAAATCAACCTGATGGGATTTCAGGCCCTGGGCCTTGGCATCGGCACCCTATTGAAGCGCAGTGGGATCGAACCGAAAATCGTGGTCGGGCATGACTATCGCTCCTATTCCTCCTCGGTAAAAGCCGCGCTGATGAACGGGCTGATGGGCGCCGGGATACATGTGCATGATATCGGCCTGGCGGTGACGCCGATGGCCTATTTCGCCCAGTTCAACCTGGATGTGCCGGCGGTGGCGATGGTTACCGCCAGCCATAACGACAATGGCTGGTCGGGTGTGAAGATGGGCATGGACAAGCCGCTCACCTTCGGACCGGATGAGATGAGCGCCCTGAAAGAGCTGGTGCTGAACGCCGATTTCGACATGACCGGCGGCGGTTCCTACAGCTTCGTGCCGGACATGATCGAGACTTATATCGCCGATTTGACCGACCGGCCGAAGCTGAAAAACCCGGTCAAGGTCGTCGCCGCCTGCGGCAACGGCACCGCCGGGGTGTTTGCCCAGCGGGTGCTGGAAGCGGTCGGGGCGGAAGTGATCCCGATGGATTGCGAGATGGATTTCACCTTCCCGCGCTACAATCCCAACCCGGAAGACATGGAAATGCTGGAAGCGATGGCCGAGAAAGTGCGCGAGACCGGCGCGGCGGTCGGGCTCGGCTTTGACGGCGACGGCGACCGCTGCGGAGTGATTGACAATGAGGGCGAGGAAATTTTCGCCGACAAGGTCGGGGTGATGCTGGCGCGGGACATTTCCGCCAATATCGAAAACGCCCAATTCGTGGTCGACGTCAAATCCACCGGCCTGTTCCTGACCGACCCGGTGCTGCTCGGCAACGGCGCCAAGACCAATTACTGGAAGACCGGCCATTCCTATATCAAGCGCCAGACCCATGCGCTCGGCGCCATTGCCGGATTTGAAAAGAGCGGCCATTATTTCTTTAACGCGCCGATCGGCCGGGGCTATGACGATGCGTTCATCTCGGCGCTGGCCATTCTCGACATGCTGGACCACAACCCGGACCGCAGCATGGCGGATTTGAAGCGCGCCCTGCCCCGCACCTGGGGCTCGCCGACCATGTCGCCCCATTGCGACGACGAGAAGAAATATGAAGTGGTGGATCGTGGTATCAAACACTTCCAGGACATTGAGGCGGCGGGCCAGACCATTGCCGGGCAGAAAATCCGCGAGCTGATCACCGTCAACGGCATCCGCATCGTGCTGGAAGACGGCACATGGGGGCTGCTGCGCGCCTCGAGCAACACGCCGCAATTGGTGATCGTGGTGGAAAGCCCCACCTCGGAGGAGAACAAGCTGGCGATCTTCCGCGAGATCGATGCCTGGATCGAGCAGCAGCCGGAGATCGGCGAATATAACCAGAAGATCTGAGCCTATGCAGGTCGGCCCGGGCTTTGGCGCCCGGACCGGCCGCCGGGGCCGGAGCCGCCCATGATCTGTATCTTCGACTTCGTACTCAGCTTTATCCTGGCCTCGCTGCTGTTCGAACTCATCAGAGCCACGACCGACATGGCCGCCGAGACCTTCTCCTGGCCGTTCTGGGCGGTGGTGGCGGGGCTGTTCGTGCTGTTTTACGGCGCGATCAAGCTGATGGTGCGGCGCCTGGAGCAGAAGGCGGCCGCGCGGCGGCGATAAGGGCAGGGAAAAGCCCCCTGCCCCGCCAAACCCTTAATTGAGAAGGCCGGCGTCGCGCAGCTTGAGCAGGCGGCGGGCGTGATATTTCTGGAACGGCTCGTCGCCCTCATAGCCCTTTTCCACCACCCAGGCGAACATGTCATAGGAGGTGTTGGGGCCAAAAGCGCCGGGATAGAAGGCGGGGACGACGGTCAGATCCTTGCCGATCTTGCCCTCCTTGCCGGCAAGATCGTCAGTGAAAAACAGGGCGGTCGGGGTGTTGATCACCCCCCAGCGGCGGGCCAGAGCCTTTTCGCTCATCACCTTGCCGTCGAAATCGGTGACTTCCTTGTCGCCCCACAGATTGATCTGCACCATCAGATAGTTCTGGCGCACATAATCATTGACCTGCTTGATGGCCAGCACCTTCTCGTGGAAGCGCTTGCAATAGATGCAGCCGCGCTGCTCGAACACCACCACCAGGCGCTTGCCTTCGGATTTCGCGGTTTCAAAATCTTCCTTCAGGTCAAGGAAACTCTCAGTAGACCAGCTCTGATGATAAAGCCCGTCTTCGTCCATGATCGGCTTGACCACCGGTGCCTTGTCGGTCAGCAGCGGCGCTTCCTTCGCTTCGGCGCTGAGCGGCGCGACCGCCATGAGCGCCGAGAAAACCACGGCCGAGATGGCGGCAAAGATGTTGAAACGAGACATATATCCCCTCCTGCATGTGTTATTTTGCCGCATGATATCCGAACTGCGGTATTTGGCAACGATTGATGTAAAAAAGAGTTTCGCGCTAAAGCATGGCGATGAAAAACCGGGCGGAAACCACGAACAGGAACAGGGCGAAGGCGATTTCGAGCCGGCGGCGGGAAATGGCATGGGCAATGCGCACGCCAATGGGCGCGGCCAGCACGCTGGTTGGAATCACCAGCGCCACGCCGATCAGGCTGACATAGCCCAGCGACAAGGGCGGCAGGCCATCGGCGCCCCAGCCGGCGGCGATGAAACCCAGCACGCCGGGAATGCTGATCAGCACGCCGAGGCCGGACGAGGTGGCGACCGCCTGGTGAATGGGCCGGTTATAGAGGGTCATCAGGCTGTTGCCGAATACGCCGCCGCCGATTCCCATCAGGGTCGACAGGGTGCCGATGGCCACCCCGATCAGGCCGAGGACCGGCTGGCGCGGCAGATCGTCCCCCAGCCGCCATTCGGCCCGGCCCAAAAGCATTTTCAGCCCGATCAGCAGCGCCACCAGCGCAAACACCCCCTTCAGCCCGCCAGCCGGCACGAAGGCGGCCAGCACGCTGCCCAGCCCCACCCCGGCCAGAACCGGCAGGGCGATTGATCTGAGCATGTCCATATCCACCGCGCCCCTGGCCAGATGCCCCCGGAACGAGCGAATGGAGGTGGGCACGATGATGCCGAGCGAGGTGCCGACGCAGAGATGCATGCGCACCGATTCATCGACCCCCAGATAGGCGAAGAGCTGATAAAACACCGGCACCAGCACCGCACCGCCGCCAACCCCGAACACGCCGGCGATCACCCCGGCGATGAGGCCGGCCCCCAGCAGGGCCGCCGCCAGCGGCAACAGTTCAGACCAGGCTTCCATGATCCCGCTTCCTTGATTTTTCGGTTAAAGCCCGCCCCGGGGCGCCGGCCGGGTACCCGGCACAAGCGGACACCGCCGCGCCGCGCATGCTCATTCGGCCGCCGCCCGCGCGCCCGCCGCCTCGGCCTCGTCCAGGGCGGCGCGAAGCCGCTCAAGGGTGAGTTCATCGGCAGCGACGCTGAGGCGCCGGCGCCACATACGGGCGCCGGGGCGGCCGTGATAGAGGCCCAGCATATGGCGGGTGACGTGATTGGCGCGCCCGCCTGTGGCCATATGACGCTCGATATAGTCCAGCATGGCCTCGGCGACTTTGCCGCGCAGGGGCGGCCGGCCAGCGCCGAACAGCTTTTCATCGACACCGGCCAGCAGATAGGGGGTCTGATAGGCGGCCCGGCCCAGCATGACCCCGTCCACATGGCTCAGATGATCCGCGACCTGATCCAGATCGGTGATGCCGCCATTGAGCACGATGCGCAATTGGGGAAAGTCCTGCTTCAGCCGGTAGACGCGCTGATAATCAAGGGGGGGAATTTCTCGGTTCTGCTTCGGGTCGAGCCCGTTCAGCCAGGCCTTGCGGGCATGGACGATCAGGGTGTCGCAGCCGGCTTGCGACAGAATTTCGACAAAGCGGTCGAGCCGGGCGCCGGTGTCCTGCTCGTCGATACCCAGCCGGTGCTTGACGGTGACCGGAACCGAAACCGCGCCGCGCATGGCGGCGACACATTCGCCGACCAGGGCCGGCTCGGCCATCAGACAGGCGCCGAAGCGGCCGGACTGCACCTTGTCGCTGGGGCAGCCCACATTGAGATTGATCTCGTCATAACCGAACTCAGCCCCGATGCGCGCCGCCGCGGCCAGTTCGGCCGGATCGGCGCCGCCCAGTTGCAGGGCTACGGGGTGCTCGCAGTCATTGAATTGCAGAAGATGCGCCGCATCGCCGCGCAGCACGGCCGAGGCAACGATCATTTCGGTATAGAGCCGGGCGCGAGCGCTCAGAAGCCGATGGAAATAGCGGCAATGCCGATCGGTCCAGTCGATCATCGGCGCGACGCAAAATCTGTGTGAGTCGGGTTTCAAGCCAGGCTCTCCGGGTGAGGAACGGGTGCTCTGCTCTCATGGCATGAAATGACCAGGCTGGCAATCACACCCCCGTGCCGGACTCCCTGATGATGAGATCTGAATTGCTATCTTTTTCATCCATGAGATGGGCTTCGGCCTCATTCTCGACCATGGACAGCAGATAATAGAGCATCTGCAACTGCCCTTCCGGAATCATCGCCTGCAGCTTGCGGGTTCCATCCAGAATCTGGACCAGCAGCTCCGCTGTCGGGATGGATTCATCCGCAATGTCCACGACATTGCCTTGGGTTGGTTTTCTCATCATCATTCTCAATCTGTTTGCCATTCACGTTTGTGAAGGTTAGGCTTTGGTTCTCTGTCCGCCGGATCGCAGACAGAATCATCCTGACCCCCGGCGATCGCAACGTTCAGGACCGCCGGAGCATGGGACTGATCTCCATGAGCCGAAGATGAGGCATTCTGAGGGGAGTTTTCAGGTATCTCACCGTGAGTAACGGTGACATTTGGCCATTTATTCATGTCGTTTCCGGGGGGATTTTGACGAATAAGGCGGAGATATCGAAAGAGGAAATCGCTGCGGCGTTGTACCAGGTGTTGCGCAGCCGCGAGATGATGCACGCACCGCGCATGCGCCGGCTGGTCAGCTATATCGTACTCGAAACCCTGAACGGAAACGCCGGAGCCTTGAAAGGCTACAGCATCGGGATCGAGGTGTTCGACCGGGATCAGAACTTCGATCCGGACCGGGATTCGATTGTCCGGGTGCAGATGGGCCGGCTGCGCACGATCTTGCAAAACTATTATCTGACCGACGGCAAGCACGATGCCATTGTGATTTCGGTACCGAAGGGATCCTACCGGGCGCAGTTCCGCCACAATCCGGGCCCGGAGGAGACCCCGGCCCCGGAGGAGACCCCGGCCCCCGGCAGGCCGGCGCTGTGGATGCTGGCGCTGGGCCTCATCGTCCTGCTGAGCGTGGCCGGTCTTATTGTCTATCGCTTCGGGCCGTCAGCCATGACGGCGGCAACCGGTTCAAAGCCGGCCCGTATGCCAGACCGGGATGCGCCGGTGATCGCGGTGTTTGCGTTCCGCAACCTGTCGCCGGATGCCGGCCTCACCTATCTGCAAAAAGGGCTGGCCATCGACCTCATTACCGATCTCAGCCGCTTCAAGGCCTTGTCGGTGCTGAGCCAGGACTCGACGGTGTTCACCCAGTCCAGGGCGACAACACCGCGGGAAACCGGCCGCGCGCTCGGGGCCGATTATATCCTGACCGGCAGTATCAGCGCCAAGAACGAGCAGTTGAAAATCACCGCGCAATTGCAGGAAGCCGCTTCCGGCAAGGTGATCTGGATGAATGATTACATCTCGGATATGGACAGCGGCACCGTGCCCCCTGTCCAGTCGAAAATCGCCCATAGCGTGGCCGGAAAGCTGGCCCAGCCCTATGGCATTATCAACCGGCAGCAAAGCAGCCGGATGCATCGCCACAAGTCGGTGGATCAGGACGCCTATCGATGCGTGCTGCGGTTTTACGATTATGCTCAGGCAGAGAATGCGCAAAATCATCTCGAAACCCGCAAATGCCTGGAGAGCGCCATTCTCCGCGAGCCGGACTATGCCCAGGCCTGGGCGGCCCTGTCGTGGATTTATGTGGATGAATACCGCCAGCACTTCAATCGGCGGCGGGGAGACACCCCTCCGCTGGACCGGGCGCTGACCGCGGCCAGAAAGGCGGTGGAGCTCGATCCGGACGATTCGTTTGCCCGGCGCCGGCTGGCCGTTGTCTATATGGCCAGGGACGAGGTTGAACTGGCGCGGACCGAAGTGATGAAAGCCCTGTCGCTGAACCCGAATAATTCGGAAGTGCTGGCCGATGTGGGCTGGATACTGAAAAATGCCGGGGCCTGGGACCAGGCCTATAGATTCGCGAGCCGGGCGATCTCGCTCAATCCCGGCCACCCGCCCTGGTATCTGGAAACGACGTTTCTGTATTATTACCGCAATAAGAACTGCGACCGGGCGATTGTCACCGCCAAGACCTATTACCGGCAGGGCAGCTCCATCCTGCTGCCGCATGTGTTCATGGCCGCTGCGGCGGCCCTGTGCCCGGGCCGGCTCGATGGACGCAGCCATGTCGAGGCGTTGGAGACCAGATTTCCGACCTTTTTGCAAATTCCAAGGACGGAGCTGAAAAAACTTTCAATTCCCGATGAGCTGATCGCACCGATCATCAAGCATCTGGAAAGCGCGGGGCTTCATTTCGGCACGCAAAGTTGAAGCCCGGCGGCGCGATCGGGCTTGACGGACCGCAATCGGCTCAGTACCGGTTCAGGTCATGAACCACTCAGATTCGTCCGGGACGCCGCGGACCATAAAACTGGCGGATTATGCCCCCTCCCCATATCTCATCAGCCATGTGGATATGGATGTTTGGCTCGACCCGAACCGCACCCGGGTGAGGACGGTTCTCCAGATTCGGCCCAACCCGGCCGCGCCCGCCCAAGGGGCACCGCTGGTACTGGACGGCGAGACCATCGAACTGACCGCCATCGCCCTTGACGGCGAGGCGCTGGCGAAGGGCGCCTATCGCTGCGATACGACCAGCCTGACCATTGCCGATGTGCCGGAGGGGCCGTTCCGGCTCGAAATTGAAAATCTGTGCAATCCGGCCGCCAATACCGCCCTGTCCGGGCTTTATCTCTCCAACGGCATTTACTGCACCCAGTGCGAGGCGGAGGGCTTTCGGCGCATCACTTATTTTCTCGACCGTCCGGATGTGCTGGCCACCTACCGGGTGCGGCTCGAGGCCCCGGCCAATGCGGCGCCGGTGCTGCTGGCCAATGGCAATCTGACCGAGATCGGCGGCAGCGAGGACATGGTGCATTATGCCATTTGGGACGACCCGCACCCCAAGCCGTCCTATCTGTTCGCCATGGTCGCCGGCGACCTGGCCAGCGTCGAGGACCGCTTCACCACCATGTCGGGGCGCAATGTGGTGCTGCGGATTTTCGTGGAGCACGGCAAGACCGACCGCTGCGATTATGCCATGGATGCGCTGAAGCGGGCCATGGCCTGGGACGAGCAAATGTTCGGCCGCGAATACGACCTTGATATCTTCATGATCGTCGCGGTGTCCGATTTCAACATGGGCGCCATGGAGAATAAGGGCCTCAATATCTTCAACGACAAATATATCCTGGTGCGGCCCGACACGGCGACCGACACGGACTATGCCCATGTGGAAGGCATCATCGCCCATGAATATTTCCACAACTGGACCGGCAACCGCATCACCTGCCGCGACTGGTTTCAATTGTGCCTGAAGGAAGGGCTGACGGTGTTCCGCGACCAGCAATTCACCGCCGATCAGCGCTCGGCGGCGGTGAAGCGCATCGAGGATGTGCGCCTGCTGCGCAGCCACCAGTTCCCGGAGGACGCCGGGCCGCTGGCGCATGCGGTACGGCCGGATTCCTATATCGAAATCAATAATTTCTATACCGCCACCGTCTATGAAAAAGGCGCGGAAATCGTGCGCATGCTGCACCGGCTGCTGGGACCGGCGGGCTTTCGCAAGGGCATGGATCTTTACTTCACCCGCCATGACGGCGAGGCCGCCACGGTGGAGGATTTCATCGCCTGTTTCGCCGAGACCGCCGGGCGCGACCTCACACAATTCATGCTGTGGTACCAACAGGCCGGCACGCCGGAGCTGACCGTGTCGGGACGCTATCTGCCCGGCGCGGACATTTTCGAGCTGACCGCGGTGCAATCGACGGGCCCGACCCCGGGCCAGCCGGACAAGAAGCCGCTGCCGATCCCGCTGGCGCTGGGGCTGATTGACAAGGACGGGCGCGATCTGCCGCTGGTGCTGGAGGATGGCACACGGATCGAAAACGGCCTGATCGAGCTGACCGAAACCAGCCAGAGCTTCCGCTTCGCCGGGCTCGAACAAGCGCCGGTGCCTTCGCTGCTGCGCGGGTTTTCGGCGCCGGTGCATCTGACGGCCGGGCTGAGCAATGCGGACCGGACCCATCTGATGGCCCATGACAGCGATCTGTTTAACCGCTGGCAGGTGGCGCAGGACTATGCGCTGCAGATCCTGAAGCGCAACACGGCGGCGCTGCGCAGCGGCATGAGCCCGCGCAAGGGCATGCGCCTGGCCGAGGCCATGCTGGCCACGCTCACCGACGAAAAGCTGGAGCCGGCCTATCGGGCCCTGTTCATCACCCTGCCGGGTGAGACCGATATTGCCCGCGAAATCGGCACCGATGTGGACCCGGGGGCGATCCACGAAGCGCATGAGCATTTGCGGGCGGCGCTGGGGGCCGCGATGCGTTCGGGCCTGGAGACGGTCTATGAGAGCCTGGCGGACCGGGGGCCCTACAGCCCCGACGCCGCCGCCAGCGGCCGGCGCGCCCTGCGCAATGCGGCGCTGGGTCTGCTGGCGACATCGGGCGCGGCGGCGGATATCGCCCGGCTGGAGGCCCACTATCGAGAGGCCGCCAATATGACCGACATGGTGGCGGCGCTCGGCGCGGCGGCGCATATGGATATTCCGCAGCGGCTCCTGCTGTTTGACGATTTTTACAGCCGCTGGCATGCGGATCATCTGGTGATGGACAAATGGTTCGCGCTGCAGGCCACATCGAGCCTGCCCGAGACGCTGGAGACCGTGGAGGCGCTGACCCGCCACGAGCTGTTCTCGCCGACCAACCCCAATCGGGTGCGGGCGGTGATCGGGGCATTCACCGCCGCCAATCCGGTGAATTTCCATCGCCTTGACGGGCGCGGCTACGACTTCGCCGCAAGGTGGATTCTGCAGCTCGACCGCATCAACGCCCAGGTGGCGGCGCGCATGACCGGGGCATTTCGCAATTGGCGCATGCTGGAGCCGGAACGGCGCGAGCTGGCCCGCACCGCTCTTTCCTCGATCGCCAATCATGAAGGGCTGTCGCGCGATGTTTACGAAATAGCAACCAAATCGCTGGCTTAATGAATTGTTAGGATTTGAGCCGAGCGATCCTGCACCCTTCTCCAGGCGCGGGCCTCGTTGAAAATCGGGTTGGACGGTCACGGCGCACTGGACAAATCGGCCCGGGGCTGAATCAATAGGACAAGTGATTCGCAGCTGAGCGCAGTACGACCAGTCGGCATTTGGGCAAAGGGGGCATGTGTTGACCGACATACATGATTTTGGTGCTGCACAACCCCAGAGGCCGATTGGCCTGGCGGTCGATCTGGCCCGGCATCACCTGATCCCCAACGAAAAAATCCTGAAACGGTCGATCCCGGTGCTGACCGGGGTGTTTCTGCTGCTGACCGCCATCGGGGTGAGCGTGTTTCTGTTCAACCGCTATCACCACAGCCTGGCCGCGGCGATCCTGCGCACCTCGCTGATGGCGGATCTGGTGCAGTCCGAGCTCAACCGCCGCCTGGCCCCCACGGTGGCGGATTCGGGCATGGCGCTGATTCCCTCGCAGAACGATCTGGCGCAGAGCCTGCCGGAAAACGCCACCCTGGACGGGCGCATCTTCCTGCTGACCGACGGCAATGGCCGCATCCGCGCCACCGCCCCTTTGACCAATGAATACAAAGACATGCGCCTGACCGATGTGATCGGCATCAACCAGCCGCTGACCACATTGGGCCGGCAGGCCGGGGTGCAGAATATCGAACTGGTGTCCGGCAGCAATCTGGGTATGACGGTGCTGGCCACGGTACGCAGTATTGGCCGCAATCCCGGGCAGATCGCGGTGCTGCAGCCGCGCGGCGCGGCGCTGGCGGAATGGCGCTCGGACCTCACGGGCTATGTCACCCTGTTCGGCCTGACGGCGATCATGCTCAGCCTGATGACCGGCGCCTTCATGTGGCAGGCCGGGCGCACCACCGCCGCGGAAGACACGCTGAAGGACACCACCAAGAAGCTGAACAAGGCGCTGGGGCGCGGGCGCTGCGGGCTGTGGGACTGGGATCTGGCGCGCGGGCAGGTGTTCTGGTCCAGCTCGATGTTCGACATTCTGGGTCTGCCGCCGCGCGAGGCCCTGCTGAGCTTTGGCGAGATTCACGCCCTGACCCACCCCGATGACCCGGACCTTTATGAGCTGGCCGGCCGGCTGGCCAAGGGCAAGACCCCGCATGTGGACATGGAATTCCGCATGCGCCATGCCGAGGGCCATTGGGTGTGGCTGCGCGCCCGGGCCGAAATGACCGAAAGCGAGAGCGAGATCGGCCCGCATCTGGTCGGCATTCTGGTGGATGTGACCGAGCAGAAGGCGCTGGCGGAAATGACCGAACAGGCGGATATGCGCCTCAATGACGCCATCGAGAACATTTCCGAGACCTTCGTGCTGTGGAACCGGCAGAACCGGCTGGTCAAGTGCAACAGCAAATATCTGCAATTTTACGATCTGCCGGCGGAAATCGCCCGGCCGGGCGCCAAATATGAAGATGTGATGGCCAATGCCAAGGATCCGAATGTGCGCACCCAGGTCGAGGTGCGGCGGGACGACGACAAGAACTCGGCCACTTTCGAGGCCCGGCTCAGCGACGGGCGCTGGCTGCATATCAATGAGCGGCGCATGGCGGATGGCAGTTTCGTCAGCATCGGCACCGATATCACCTCGATCAAGCGGCATGAGGAAAAACTGCTGGAGAATGAGAAGACCCTGATCGGCACGGTGCGGGATCTGGAGGTTTCGCAGCGCACCCTGGAAGAGCAGGCCCAGCAATTGGCGGAACTGGCCGAGTCCTACGCCCATGAGAAGACCCGGGCCGAGTCCGCCAACCGGTCGAAATCGGAATTCCTGGCCAATATGAGCCATGAGCTGCGCACGCCCTTAAACGCGATCATCGGCTTTTCGGAAATGATGCGCTCGAGCATGTTCGGGCCGCTGGGCTCGGACAAATATCAGGAATATGCCTCGGACATCAATAATAGCGGCCAGTATCTGCTTGAAGTCATTGATGATATTCTCGACATGTCGAAAATTGAGGCCGGGCGGTTCGACATCAGCATGGAATATGCCGATCTGAACATGCTGATCAAGGATTGCCTGAAAATCGTCTATCCGCGCGCCTGCGAGGACAATATCCATATCCTCAACAAGGTCAGCGACGGCCAGATGGTGTGCTGCGACAAGCGGGCGGTGAAGCAGATCGTGCTCAATCTGCTGTCCAATGCGCTTAAATTCACCGATCCAGGCGGCCGGGTACGGATTTCGACCGAAACCGAGGGCGACAATATCACGTTGCGGATTTCCGATACCGGCATCGGCATTCCCGACGCCGAAATCCGCCGCATCGGCCAGCCCTTCGCCCAGGTGGAAAACCAGATGACCAAGAGCTATGGCGGCAGCGGCCTTGGCCTGGCCATTTCACGCTCGCTGGTGGAGCTGCATAAGAGCCAGCTTGAAATCGACAGCCAGGAGGGGCTGGGCACCCAGGTGTCGTTCCGCCTCCATGCGCCGCAAGAGACCTGCCGCAGCTGTCTCTGGGAAGGGCAGAACGGCAATTGCCCGCAGGACTGCGCCCGCGCCCCCGGGGATGAAGGCGTCGAGGCTTCCTGAAAGCCGGGCCTTACGCCTCATTCGGCAGGCTGGGTCGGAAAACCGGCGCCGAGATACAGAATCACCTGCCAGCGCTCCTTCTCCGACAGCACATCCTTGAACACCGGCATATCGGTTTTTAAAGGCTCGCCGCCCTCGGAAATCGTCCAGAACAGAAACTCGTCCGTGGCCACCGGACGGCCGATGATGAAAGCGATATCGGCCGGCGGCGGGTTCAAATCGCGCCCGGCCTCGCCGTCGCCGCGGCCCGAGGCGCCGTGGCAACTGACGCAATGCTCGCGGTAAAGCGCGCCGCCGGCGGCAATGTTGGCGGCATCGGCCGGCAGGGGATTGACCTTGCCGGCATAGGGCGCCGGCAGGCCATACATCATATAGGGGCGGTGGCGCAGCGGGTTGCGGGCCTCGGCCTGCCCGGCGGCCAGGAACAGCGATGCCGCCAGCAGCGCGGCGATGGCGGGGATGATACGGGACATGACGGCACCTTTCGGGGTCAAGGCGCGGGAGAGCGGACGGCTTTGCAGCGATGCGCCCAGCCCCCGCGCGTTCAAGAGACAATGGGCGGGGCTACCGGCCCCTACAACACCGCGTCAGGGACGGTTCCAGCCGCCGCGCGGCATGCCGCGACCGAATCTGCCCCGATGCGGATGGCGGAGCATTGATTCCACATAACGCCGGCGCTCCTCCGGCGTCAGGGCCAGCAGAAATTCCTGCCGCAATTGGGTCACGGTGCGATGGGCCTTGTTTTCAGCCGCATCGAGCTTCTGCAGCGCCGCCGTGAAGGCGGCTTTGTCCAGGGGCTCGGCACGCATCAGGCGTGCGATTTCGGCGCGGGCGCCGGCGATCTCGGCCCGGCTGCGGGCGAGAATTTCGCGGTGGGGCCGCACCATCTTGTGCAGCTCGTCGCGGCGCTCGGGCGAGACCGCCCGCATGATGCGGCGGCCTTCGCGCAGCATCAGGCCCGGCGCGCCCATGCCCTGGGCCTGGATCATGCGCTTGACCGCCACGAAACGCGAGATGATGGCGCCGGCGATCAGCAGGTTGAGGCTGACCGATATGATCAGCAGAATTTTCAGCCAATTGCGCCTGGCCGGCGGCGCGGCGGCGGGCTGAGGGCTTTCCGGGGTATCGCTCATAACAGACCCTCCGCTTCGCTGAGGCCAATATCGTAATCATAGGTGTCGGCACTGCTGTTCAGGCTGGCGAAATCCAGGGTTTCGGACACCAGCGAGCCGCCAATGCCTGCGGCGCCGATCCAGACCCCGATCAGCAGCGAGGCGGCGAGCAGCGCGGCGGTGGGCCACATGGTGCGGCGCGGCGCGGCGTGATGGGGCGCGGGCCCCTCGCCGGCCCGGTCCGGGCGGCGGAATGGGATCACTTTCGCGCTTGATGTGGTGCCGGTACCAGCCGGGGCGGCCGGGGCGGCAACGCTGAGAATACCGGCCCTGAGGGCGGCGGAGGGCGGGGGAGCGGCGGCGCTGTCCAGCACCTGGTCAAGCGCCCGCGCCTCGTCGCGCGCCGCTGCGGCCTCGGCATTGCCCCGCAGCAGAGTGAGCAGGCCATCGCGCTCGTCATCGGGCCAGCGGCCGGGATCGCCGCCATAGGCCGCAATCACATCCCGCAAACGCTGCGGAGTGGCTCCATTGGTGTTCGTGCTCATCGTTTCATCCTAGCCCCGGTTAATTGTCGGTCAGTAATGCTTGCAGATCGTCGGCCAGATCCGCTTTCAGCTTGCGCCGCGCCCGCGCCAGCAGGGACTCCATGGCGGCCAGCTTGATATCCATGATCCTGGCCACTTCGGCGCCTGAATGGCCCTGAAAGTGGAACAGGACAATCGCCAGTTTCTGGCGCTCCGGCAGACGCTCCAGCGCCTGTTCGATCCGGTTGGCGCGCTGGGTGTCGAAAGCCTTGTCGAACGGATCCGGCGCCGCCTCGTCCGCCGTCATGGTCATGACTTCGTCGAGCCCCGTATCGGGGCGGCGGCGGCGAAGCCGGTCGATGCAGGCATTCGATGTGACCCGGCTCAGCCAATTGGGGAAATTGCCCTTGCTGGCCGACCAGGCCTCGGGCGCGGTCCATAATTTGGCCATCACGTCCTGGACCACATCCTCGGCGTCGGCGGGACGCCCCAGCAGGCGCCGCGCCAGCCCATGCACCCGCGCAAGATGCCGGTCCACCAGCCGCGCGAATGCCGCAGCATCGCGCGCGCTCACCAGGCGCATCAGATCTTCGTCCGATTCCTCGGCAGACTGCATGTTCGGCCTTTGCACTCCAGCGCCTCATTTTCCGCTCAAATCCGTATCGGTCGGGCGGTGAAGCCGGGAGCATAGGCTCCCGGCTTCCCGTGCGTCAAACCCGAACTATTTGGCACTGGGGGGTGTGTTGGCCCAAGGGGGCATCATGCCCGGTCCGGCCGGATTGGCGCCGGGACCCCACATGCCGGGGCCATAGCCCATGCCGGGACCATAGCCCATGCGGCCGCCGCGTCCCATGCCCATGCCACGGCCGCCTCCACGGCCCATGCCGCGCCCATAGCCCATGCGGCCACCACGGCGGGCTCCCATGCCACGGCGCTTCATGTTACCGAGCATGGCGGCTTCCTGGCGGGTCACCTTGCCGTCATTATTGAGATCGGCGCGGTCAAAGCCCCACAGGCGGCTCTTGTCGAATTCCGCCTTGCTGATCTCACCGTCGCCATTGGCGTCGAAACGGGACAGCAGGCGATAGCGGGCCCGGGTTTTCATGGCGTCGAATCTGGGGGTGAGGCCGTTATCGATCTCGCCGACCGAGACGGTGCCGGATTTGTCCGCATCGAATTTGGCGAACATGCCGTCATGGGCCGCCTGGGCCTCTGCCCGGGTGATGACGCCGTCATTATTGGCATCGGCGCGGCTGAACATCATGCGGGCCGGGCCGCCGAAACCGCCGCCGGGGCCCTGGCCATAGCCAAAGCCTCTTGCACTCACCACAGCGGTGCCGGCCAGCAGCGCGCCAACGGCGAGAAGGGTCAATGTTGTCTTGGTGTTCATAGCTCTTGTTCCTGTGTTTGCATCATTGGGGACTGAACCTCACCTCTTGAAGGCAGGTTCAATGATACTAACGCAGGCACAAAGCAAAACCCGTCGCGGCAGGCCGCCGCGATGAGCAGAGAACCGGATGGGGTCAGTCCGGTTCGGCCACACCGAGTATCCGGTTGAAGGCGGCCAGCACCGCGCTTTGGGTTTCGCGCAGCTCGGCCTCCAGCACCTGCAGGCTGGGGGCGCTGGCGGTGCGGATCAGCAGTGCCTTCAGCCCTTCCGGGGCGGCGTCCGGATCAAAGGACCCGTCCAGACACAGGCGCAGCACCTGGGCGACATTGGCATAGAGATAGACCGCCCGCATCAGCACCGGCGCCAGGGCGTCCGGCACCAGGCCGCGCTCGGCCAGCGCCGTCAGCGCCTCGGCGGTGTTGGTTGAGAGAATTTCCGGATGATCATGGGCGTGGACCAATTGCAGATATTGGGTGATGAACTCCACATCGACGATGCCGCCGCGCACCTGTTTCAGATCCCATGGCGAGACCGAGCCCTTTTCGGCGGCGATGCGGTTGCGCATATCGAGCACGCCGTGCGCCACGTCGGCCTGCCGGCGCGGCTGGGTCAGATCCTTGCGGATCAGATTGGCGATACGGCGGCGCAGCGTTTCCGGACCGGCGACAACCCGGGCGCGGGTCAGGGCCATCTTTTCCCAGATCCAGGCGGAATCGGCCTGATAGGCGTCGAAGCTGTCGAGGCTGGTGGCCAGCGGCCCCTTGCTGCCGGAGGGGCGCAAACGCATATCGACCTCGTAAAGAGCGCCCTCGGCGGTAGAGACGGTCAGGGCGCTGATCATCCGCTTGGTATAGCGGGCGAAATATTGCGACACGCTCATCGGCGATTTGCCGTCCGAAAACGCCAGATCGTCCGGCACCTGATAGATCAGCATCAGGTCAAGATCGGAGGTGGCGGCCATTTCCTGTCCGCCCATCTTGCCGAAGGCCACCACCGCCACCGAGGCGCCCTTGATGCGCCCGTGGCGCACGGCCATGTCCTGGGCGATGGGCTGCAGCAGCCTGTCGATGCAGGCCCCGGCCAGGGCGCTGTAGGCGGCGCCCGCTTCGGCGGCATCGGCGGTGCCGGACAGCAGGCGCACCCCGATGCGGAATTTCTGCTCCTCGGCATAGACCCGCA
>PKTQ01000077.1 GCA_002869085.1 Hyphomicrobiales bacterium
GATTTTCGGCACTTGGCGTAGCGGCAATTCGCGATAGATGAAAGTGCCGACCACAAAGGCATAGACGCTGGCCACCACCGCGGTTTCAGTCGGGGTCGCCAGACCGCTGAGCAGGCCGCCAATGATCAGCCCGGTCATGGCGATGGCCCAGAAGGCACTGAAAAAGGATTTCAGCAATTCCCGGAAACCCTGCCATTCCTGACGCGGGAAATTCCGCCTGAGGGCGATGAGGTAACAGGCGACCATCATCGCCACGCCCATCATGATGCCCGGGACCGCTCCGGCCAGAAACATCTTGCCGACCGAAATCCCCGATAGCGCCCCGACGATGATCATCGGCACGCTCGGCGGAATAATCGGTCCGACCGTGGATGAGGCGGCGGTGACGGCGGCCGAAAAATCAGCCGGATAGCCGACCTTTTTCATGCCGGGGATCATCATGCCGCCGATCGAGGCGGCATCGGCCACCGCAGTGCCCGAAATGCCGCCGAACAGCATCGAACCGGCGATATTGGTAAGGCCCAGCCCGCCGCGCGCCCAGCCGACCATGGCATTGGCGAAGCGGATGATCCGCTCGGTGATGCCGCCGCCATTCATCAGATTGCCGGCCAGGATAAAGCCCGGAATGCACAGCAGCACGAACACATCGATGCCGGCATACATTTTCTGCGGGATGGCCACCAGCGGAATGCCGGCGATCAGCAGATAGCACAGGGAGGAAAGCCCCAGCGTGACCGCCACCGGCACCCCGATGATCAGCCCGGCGACAAACACCACTATGAGAACGGTCAGGCCCATCTCAGTCCTCCTGCTCTCTGCCGGGCCGGCCGTCGGACAGGCCAGCCAGCATTTCGATCACCCGGGTCAGGGCGAACAGCCCGAGCGAGGAAAGAAGGATGAGAACGCTGACCAGGATGAAATCCATCCGCCAGCTCAGAGCCGGTGAGGTCTGCATCACACCTATCGAGGTATAGGTCCAGGCCGGTTTGATCAGGATCAGGCATAATGCCGCCGTGGCCATCGCCGATATGAGCCGCATCAGCCAGGGGCCGCGTCCCGGCAGAGATTCGCAGACCACGTCCACATTCACCAGATCGCCGCTGCGAAACGACAGCCCGGCCCCGAAAGCGGCCAGGAACAACAGGGCGAAACGGGTCAGTTCTTCTGTCCAGACCGGCGAGTCGTTGATGATGCTGCGTCCGATCACCTGCACCATCACCGCCGCGATCAGGGCCAGGAACGCCGCGCCCACCGCAAAACGGCTGACGATCTCGATGCTGCGTATCAGTTTTGCAAACATGGCCAGGCCCCCGATGCAGGATCACGGCCGGCTCGGCGAGCAAGGACCCGCCGGGCCGGATATCCGCACCGGCGGGGCCGGTGCGGACAGCTGCGATTTTACTTGCCGAACAGGGATTCGACGATGGGTTTGATTTCCGGCTTCACATTGGCCAGCACCGCGGTTTTGGCCTTGGCGGCAAAGGCGGCGCCATCGACGTCGACAAAGGTCATGCCCTTGCCTTCGAGCTCGGCCACCAGCTTCTTCTCATCGGCGAGGAACAGCTCGCGTTCATAGGCCTGGGCCCGCTTGGCGGCTTCCATGACATTCTTCTTGTCCGCATCCGACAGCTTCTGCCATTTCATTTCCGAAATCACCAGATAGATCCAGGAGCGCACATGCTCGGTCTTGTTGACGAATTTCTGCACCTCGTTGAAATTGGCCGACTTGATCAGCGCCAGCGGGTTTTCCTGGGCGCCGATGGTGCCGTTCTGCAGCGAGGTGAACACTTCCGAAAACGCCATCGGTGTCGGGCTGGCGCCAAGCGCTTTCCAGACATCGACGAAAAGCGGCACATTGGGCACCCGCATTTTCAGGCCCTTGAGATCGTCGGGCGACTTGATCGGCCGGTTCGAGGTCAGATTGCGCGGCCCGCGCGCGAAATAGGCGATCGGGCGCACCTTGGCTTTTTCGATGATCTGGGCCTTGATCTTGTCGCCGATCTCACCGCCGGCCACTTCGTCCATATGCGCCATTGATTTATAGGCATAGGGCACCGCGAGCAGGGCGGCCATCGGCGCCCAGTTCTGCAGGCTCTCGCCGGAGATGGTCATGTCGGCTGTGCCCAATTGCATGCCGTTGATCAGGTCCATCTCCTTGCCGAGCGATTCATTGGGATAGACTTCGACCACGATGCGGCCATTGGTCAGCGTCTTCAGTTCGTCGCCGAATTTCACCGCCGCCTTGTGCCAGATATTGTCTTCATTGGCCAGATGACCCAGTTTCAGGGTCATGTCCGCCGCCATCGCCGAGCCGGCGAATACCGTCGCGGCGAGGCCGGCTATCAGTGTTTTACCCAGTCTTGAAAAAGTCAGCATAGTGTCCTCCATTAGCTGCTAGACAGAATGATCCGGCTTCACTGTCCGGTATCTTCAAAAAAATCCGGATTGCTTCTGGCAATAACCGGCAGTTCAACCAGCGTTCCGCTGATATGGCTTCGGATGGCCAATTCGGCCTCGGCGACATTGCCGGCCGCAATGGCCTCGACAATGGCGGTGTGCTGATCAATGACCTTGGTCAGCGGAAACTCCTTCAGGCTGAGAAAACGCACCCGGTCCATCTGTGCCTTCAGCCCCACCACCACATTCCAGGCGTAGGCCTTGCCGGCGCCTTCGGCCATGGTTTGATGAAACAGCTCATCGAGGGTGATGAAGTTCTTGCGCTCGAAATGTTTTGGGTTGTTCTTGGCCGCCTTGCGCTGGACAGCCAATTGGCGCCGCAACTCGTCCATCAGCAGGGCATCCGGTGCCTGGGCCAGGATTTTGACGATGTCGGATTCGACCGCCTCGCGCACAAAACCTGAATCCTTCACCGCCTGGCTGGAGATCTTGCGCACGAATGTCCCGCGCTGCGGGCGAATTTCCAGCAGCCCTTCCTCGGCCAGCCGGATAAAGGCCTCGCGCACCGGCTGGCGGCTGACCGCGAATAAACGGGCGATTTCAGCTTCGGACAGTCTTGCACCGGGGGAAATATCGTTCTGGATGATCGCTTCGCGCAGATGGCGGCAAAGCTGCGGCCCTACGGCGGCGCCATGATCTATCGCTCTGTCGGCGATCGGACCTAGCTGCATATCACATCCTCCCGCCTCATTCATTTCACCATACTACCATACTTGTCAACATATATCTCCATTGCTAATGTTACCGGCAGCCGATCCTGTCTATAGTGAGCATGGAATCGGGATTGAATCTGCAAGGAGGCGGAAATGAGACAGACCTGGCGCTGGTTCGGACCGAAGGACCTGGTGTCGATCGACGATGTGCGCCAGGCCGGCGCCGAGGGCGTGGTATCGGCGCTGCATCATGTGCCGACCGGGGCGGTCTGGAGCCGCGAGCAGATCAGCCAGCGTCAGGCCGAGATTGGCCGCATGAAGGACGGCTCCCCATCAGGGCTGGCCTGGGAAGTGGTCGAGAGCCTGCCGGTTTCGGAGGATATCAAAAAGCAGAAAGGCGCGTTTCGCGACCATTACGCCAATTACCGTGAAAGCCTGAAGAACCTGGCTGCATCGGGCATTGAGGTGATCTGCTATAATTTCATGCCGGTCATCGACTGGACCCGCACGGATCTGGCCTGGCGCCTGCCCCATGGCGGCACCTGCATGCGTTTCGATTATGCCGATTTCGCCGCCTTCGATATCCATATCCTGAAACGCGATAATGCGCGCGCCAGCTATGCACCCGAACTGGTGGAGCAGGCCGGCCGCCGGTTTGCCGAAATGGATGATGATGCCCGCGAAAAGCTGGCCCGCAACATTGCCTTCGGCCTGCCCGGCGCCGCCGAAAATCTGACCATGGCCGATCTGCGCGCCCATCTTGCGGAATATGGCGCCATTTCCCGCGAGCAGCTGCGCCGGCATTTCATCGATTTTCTGGAAGAGGTGGTGCCCACCGCCGAGCAATTGGGGCTACGCCTGTGCTGCCACCCGGACGATCCGCCCTATATGCTGCTCGATCTGCCGCGCATCATGTCAACCGAGGAGGATTACGCCGCCATTCTCGGCGCCGTGGATAGCCCGGCCAATGGCATGACCCTCGACCCGGGCTCGCTCGAGGCCCGCGCCGGAAACGATACCCGGCAGATGATGGAGCGTTTTGGCGACAAAGTGCATTTCATCCATCTGCGCAATGTCCGGCGCGAAACCGACGCTGAATTCGGCTCTTTCCATGAGGACGAGCATCTGAAGGGCGGCACCGACATGGTGGCGCTGATCGCCGAGATCCTGAAGGAGGAAGCGCGCCGCCGGCGTATCGGCCGCGCCGATCATGCCATTCCCATGCGGCCCGATCACGGCCAGGATATTCTCGATGATCTGAAGCGCAGCGCCCAGCCGGGCTATCCCTCGATCGGCCGCCTCAAGGGTCTGGCCGAACTGCGCGGCGTCATGACCGCCCTGTCCCAC
>PKTQ01000141.1 GCA_002869085.1 Hyphomicrobiales bacterium
ATGCTTGTACACTATTGTCCTTTGTTTCATCAAGATGACCGCTTTAAGGTTCGGAGCCGTCATTTGACATCTTTGGAATTAATGGGTCCTGACCCTAGTCAGCTTTCTCCAGCTACCGTATTCATGATGAAGGGTAGTGATGTCGTTGCCATGCGGGTATGCCCGCACACGATAACAACTGCCATCGAAATTAAACGCTTTGGATTTTTGGCCTGATTTTAGCTCGTAGATATAGGTGCCCCTATTGGGCAACCACCCCATGTTCTCTTTCCAACGGCTTTCCCTTAAGCCTTCTGAGATCAGGGTCACAATGCCAATAACAGTGATACCAACCAGAGCACCCGCCAAGGCTATATTGCCAAGCGAGCCAAACATATACCCCTCTTTTCCAGGCAAATCCCCCACCTCAAAGTCTGTTGCCGATTCAGCTCGGTTTCCCCAACAACATCCAATCTTTTTTCTCTCAACCCGTCTAGTAAAAACGTGTATGATATAGTTTCTCCATTCGTCATGCGTGTGAATGTTTAACTCCGCCCTCCTGACTGTCATTAATTTAAGTTGTCCCATGGGTTTGCTTGACCGGGTGTGTTGTGGCTTTGCCAAGCACGGCCACGCGAGCAACTTTTAATGATTTCGCCTCCCCCATCTTCATCCCTCAAGCACAGCACAGGCAGATCCAAGTATGATACGATTGGGGCATGAAAAATATTGGGGCGCAATCGGGTTTCGGACAGGCCCGACAGCCGCTTGTAAACCCACCGACCTATATTGAGGGTGAAGGAGAGAGTCAGGATCAAGAGCTTGAAACGGCTAACGCCAGTCTGGGCGTTTTAAGCTGGGATTATCCATCAGAAACAGCTCCCAAAGATCGCCCGAGATTTGTTGGCTTTAATGATAATCCAGATCTAAAGAATGAATCAGGTGGCGACGCCAAACCTGAGAATACCGCTCATTTAAGCCCTGCCGCCAAAACTGGGTTGGCATCGCCAGAAAGTGACGACCGTGATGGTGGCGTCGCCACCGATAAGAATGAGGAGCCTGATAACGCATCTGTACTGGAAGAGCGGCCCACCCCGATCACTCCTATTGAGACTAAGAAAGATCGGTTGGAAGAAACGGCACTGAGTGAAGAGGAAGACAGTGTTCTGGAGCCGACTACACCGCCGGCTCCAGAAATGCTCCCCGACCTTACGCCTTACACACATACCATAGAACAAGCGTCTGCTCTGATGAAAGACCGACGCTGCAAATATCATTCGGAGCGCAAAGTGCAGCGGCTTTGCCAGGATGGCAAGATCGATTGCTATCGCCTCAAGACAAGTCGCAATGGAACAGCTGTGACTGAATGGTTAGTCAATGGTTCTTCCCTGTCTCGTCATATCGAGAAGAATGAGAAGAAGATTCAGGCAGGTGAAAGTTCCCTACGGCCCGTGGCGACGCCAACTCCAAATGGCGACGCCAAAATTAAATCTGGCGACGCCAACTCAAACGAATCTGAAGTGAAATCTGCTGACGCCATAAATGCAGTGGCGACGCCAGAACAATCTGGCTACGCCAACAATGATGAAGAGGTTGAAAAGACTACTGACGTCATTTCTGACTTGGCGACGCCAACTGAAAGTGGCGACGCCAGAATTGAGAAGGGGGAGATTGCATCGATGATGTCAGAAGCAAAAGATCCAGCACCCGCCAGGGGTGAGCAGACCTTTGTTCAGTCAACTGAAGTAACCGCATTGATCGAAAAGGCTGAGCTCTTGGCGAAGTCCGAAATGAAGGACGAAATCATCTCTGGTCTGCGTAAGGATAAAGCCGACCTCAAGGAGCTGGTCGAGGATCACCGCGCCAACGAAAAGCGCCTTCAGCAAGATTTGAAAGACATGGCGACCAACGCCATCAACCAGACACTCAACACTCTCCAAAACATTGCTCTTGGTGGCAAGCTTACTCCAAATGCTTCAGCAACCGGACAAGGTGATCAGTCAGATCACAAACTGGATAATCCACAGCTGAGAGGCAAGCATGATGGTGTATAATTTTTCTATATGAAGGGTATTGGGGACATTGCGAGCCAAAAGAAATTTCGATTGCGTCCACGCTACACAACAATCCACTGGCCGATAGTGGAGAAATTTAATCTGACTTCTCATGACTATGCTGTATTCGACAGTATCCATAAGCTATCCCACCGACCAGAACATCCATGGTGTACTGAAAGCAAGGATCGGATTGGTGAGTGGATCAAATGTTCCAGGCGGACAGTTTTTAATGCAATTGATAAAGGGCTTGAGCTCGGCTTGATTGAGAAAAATGATCGGGGTGATCTTCGCTCAACCGAGAAATGGATTCAGCAAGTGGAGCTGTACTCGACGGACGAAAATATCGATTAACACACGTCTGGTACGGACAGTGCAAATTTTGCACTCATAGTGCACTACCGTGTAAAAGTGTGGATAACTTTAAGAAAATGAACTTTTTATAGTGCAGGAATTGCACTCGAGCAGTGCATAATTTGCACTGACTATAGTGCAGATTTTGCACCACTCAATAATATATATTCATAAGAAAAATAAATATATTATTTCCATTTAAAATGAAGTGTGGATAAGTGCCGTTTATCTTAACCAGTGTGATTAAACAAAGCCAGGTGGGGAAGTGCGGCGAGCTTAGTTCTGAATTAAACCTATGCTCAGATTGGACACAGTAAGCAGGAACCGGCCAAATAGGGCGGAGCCGGCCTTTACCTTATTGAGCGAGTGCTCGCCTCACAGGCCAATTCTGGGCTTCTGAAGCGATAAGCGTTTTCGTCACTTTGACGGCTTAGCTTTTTTCGGCCGCTTCTTCCTAACGTTGATCGCGGCCGCATCGATCATGTTTTTCAGATGCACAGCATAATGCTTTTCAATCATCTCCACACTGGTGCGGCAATTCTTGGCAATCTGATAAATATCCGCGCCTTCCAGAAGCCGGAATGAGATATAGCTGTGGCGCAGGGAATAGAGGGTACGACGATTGCCTTCACGATCAAATTTCAAGTTCAGTTCGTCCAAAATCCGGTTAAACTGACGTTTATGATCTAGCGGGAACAGGCGGTCGGTTGGTTCCGGTTTATTCCGCTCAACCATCCGCTCAAATGGACGAACAGCACCCGAGGTGCTTTTGCAGAAACCCACACCGCGCTTGCCGCGCACCTGGATCTCTAAGATTGTCTCGCCGGTAGCCTCATCTTCGACAATCTCAACATCCCGGTATTCAAGCCAGTTGGCTTCGTCAGGGCGAATACCGGTATTGGCTAAAAATAAGACCTTATCATGCAGCTGTTCCGCTTCGTATTTACGGATTTTACCGGTGGTCTCTTTGGAATTCTTACGGGTAGCCGTGTAGAGTTTCCGGTACTCATCATGCGAAAACCAGGCTCTATGTGTCACCTTGCCAGAGGTTCGATAAGGCATCGAAAGATCTGGTAAATGAGATAGCCAATTGTGACGCACAGCGGTTTTTAAAACCAATCGCAAAGTCACGATTTCATCATGTAGAGTGGAAAATGAAGGTGCCTTGCCATTGTATGGATTCTGGATGCGTTCAACCCGGTACTCTTGAACCCTGCCAGCTGTGATCTCTGACAGTCCCAGATTGCCAAAAAATGGCTTCAAATGGAGCCGGATTCGTGCCTTATGCCCGTCTACCCATTTCGAGCTGCGCTCGCCTTCGGTGATAACTTCGTACTCATCCTCAAATTTATCGGCTGCCTTATTGAACGTTCTCTCATTGAGTAGTTCGCCACGTGCTTGTTTGCCCCGCAGGGTAAGGTACCAGTCTTCAGCAAAATCCTTCGCTTCCGACAGGCTATTTGTCTTCGTGGAGGTCCGTCGGTTCTTGCCATTTAGATAGGAAGAGCACTGCCACATCGGCGATCCGACTCGCCTGTAGATGTGAACTTTCCCGCCTAGAATCGTGTGTTTTGCGTGTTCGGTATTAGCCATTGCCGACTTACGAACCCGTTTGTGTATTTTGTGTAAGGACTGTGTAAGTGTATTTGGCAACAAAAAAGCAGTCAAGCTATATGCTTAACCGCTTGTTTTATCATATTGTTTTGGTTGCGGGGGCAGGATTTGAACCTGCGACCTTCAGGTTATGAGCCTGACGAGCTACCAGACTGCTCCACCCCGCGTCAAAACGGCAAATCGGCCTGATATGCAGCCTATATAACGATCAGGTGACAGGGTTTCAATACGCCATTTCGGTTCTGCACCATTTAATTGCCCGGCGATGGGGCAATTGGCGATTATCTGATTTTTAAAGGCATATTCCGGCCCGTGGCGGGAAGCGCGGCCGGGCGCTCAGATAGCGGCGCCGGCCCGGGGGTGGGCTTTGGCGTGAATGTCGAGCAGGCGGGCGGCGTCCACTTCGGTGTAGATCTGGGTGCTGGACAGGCTGGCATGGCCGAGCAGTTC